>NZ_UNRH01000008.1:0-117911 GCF_900537135.1 Micrococcus sp. Alg238-R198 | reverse complement strand
TTCATGCTCAGCGCATCGGCGGCCACGAACGTGAACGGGCCGGCCACCCCGAGCGGGCGGTGGCGGAAGGCCTCGACCTGCTCGTCGAGCTCGGTGGCCATCCGGGAGACTTGGGACTTGGACAGGGCGTTGACGCCCAGAGTCTTGACCAGCTTGTCCATCCGTCGGGTCGAGACCCCGGCGAGGTAGCAGTCAGCGACCACGGTGATCAGCGCCGACTCCGCTCTCTTCCTGCGTTCAAGTAGCCAGTCCGGGAAGTACGTGCCCGATCTGAGCTTGGGGATGGCCACGTCCAGGGTGCCGACCCGGGTGTCCAGGTCCCGGTGGCGGTACCCGTTCCGCTGAGCAGTGCGCGAGGAGCTGGGCTTGCCCCATTCGGCACCGACCACCGCGTCGGCATCCGCGGACAGCAAGGTGTTGATCATGGTCTGCAGCAGATGGCGCATCATGTCCGGGGACGCTTCAGACARGGCTTCTCCGAGCAGGCCGGCAGGGTCGAGAATATGAGGAGCGGTCATCGTGATGACTCCATTCGAGGATTCTGTGGAAGGTTGACTCGACGGATCACACGGTGGCCGCGTCCACGTCTGAGACGACACGCCCGACCACCGGGCGCTACACCACTATGCGGGACTCAACTAGCGAGCGGGATTCCGGAGGACGTCGCACGGTGGATGGCGAGACGGATGCCGTAGTCCACCTCGGCCGTCAGCACTGCGGGCGTACGGACTTCGGTCACCCCTCTCCAATGGGGTGCCAAGAGACCCAGCGTCAGGTCCAGGCCCAGGGAATCGATCTCAGCCGGGACGGGCTGAGCTTTGACGATGTCGAAACCCAGACTGTCGACGTCTGCAGTCGCGTAGGCCAGTGGGAGCGGCTCGGGGATGTCGTTCACCGCAGGTGCGAGGACGATGACCCGTCCTGGCCAACTGCGAGCCAGCTCAGTCAGGCCCGAGAATCCGCGCGCTTCCATGGCAACCAGGCCACCGGAAGAGAGGATCGGACCGGGTAGCACGTATCCGAGCCGGGGGCCCGATGAAGACGGAACATCGAGACCGAGAGACATCAGGCGCTTCCCTCCCCGTACCGGTCCCCGGGCACGGCGAGCCATTCCGGCAAGAGGAGTGCGGACTCAGAGTACGGATAATGGCGTCCAAAGAACAGCGGCGCTACGACCCTGCGCGGCCGCTGCCCGGGGGGTCGAGAGGAGGCGAGGTAACCACCCCAGTACGAAAATGTAGAATTCGCCAGAATCAGATTCTCCGCGCTCGAGACCTGGGCCAGGTCTTGGAACATGTCATGTGGCGAAGGCATCACCCTGACATCGCCGCCTGCAAAGAGGTCCGACAGATGGGTCACGCACCAGTCGGGATCGTCGGAGACGAAGACCACCGGCGCCCCTCCCGGGGAGTCGATCTCTTCGATCGCCGCCCGCACGAACTCGCGAACGTCGAATCCGTAATGACGTCGGAATTCTGGGTTGCTGTAGTAGTCGCCGCGCCGCACGTTCACCACCGTGGCCCCCGGCGTGACGGAGCCCCAGCGCTCGCTGAAAGCCGACCCGTGGAGGAGCATATCCCGGCAGAACTGCTTCAGGTCCGGGTAGAGGAAATCCACATTGATCTCGTGGCCCCATTCCACGGTCCGTGGCTGGAAGAAGGAAACCTTGTCCTCCGTCACCGTCAGTTCGCGGAGTCGCGGGAATTCCTGGAGCCACGGTTCCATTTTGGGCTTGTACCTCACAAGCCAACTCACCCCGGTGGACCGTTGACGAGCCCACGCGGTCACCCACAGGAAGAGAAAATTCCCACCGTTCATGGGTTCATTTCCCCAGATCACGTATGGCTGGCGCCGGCGGATCGGAGCCATACCGCGTGCGATGGCATCTCTGACGACTTGCTGCACAGGGTGATCATATCCGGCTTCTGCTTAAGCTGAGGCGATCTTGTGCATTCACCGTGCGTGCCACTCAGACAGGAACCTCTGCTCCCGATAGCATCACAGCATGAAGGGCATCATCCTCGCCGGGGGCACCGGCTCCCGCCTGCACCCGATCACCCACGGCATCTCGAAGCAGCTGGTCCCCGTTTACGACAAGCCGATGATCTACTACCCGCTCTCCACGCTGATCCTGGCGGGGATCAGCGACATCCTGGTGATCACTACCCCGCACGACGCAGAGCAGTTCCAGCGCCTCCTGGGCGACGGCTCCCAGTTCGGGATCTCGCTCAACTACGTTCAGCAGCCATCCCCCGACGGCCTGGCACAGGCTTTCATCCTCGGTGAGGACCACATCGGCGACGAGCATGTCGCGCTCGTCCTGGGGGACAACATCTTCTACGGCCCGGGCATGGGCCAGCAGCTGCGCCGTCACACTGAGGTCGACGGCGCCACCGTGTTCGGTTACTGGGTCGCCGACCCGACGGCCTACGGCGTTGTGGAGTTCGACACCGAGGGGAAGGCCGTATCCCTCGAGGAGAAGCCGGCCCACCCCAAGTCGAACTACGCCGTCCCGGGGCTCTACTTCTACGACAACGACGTTGTCGAGATTGCCAGGAGTTTGAAGCCCTCAGCCCGCGGCGAGCTGGAGATCACGGACGTGAACCGCACCTACCTCGCGCGCGGCGCCCTGAACGTCGAAGTCCTCCCCCGCGGGACGGCGTGGCTCGACACCGGCACTTTCCACGACCTCAACGACGCGTCCAACTTCATTCGCACGGTCGAGTCCCGCCAGGGACTCAAGGTCGGTTCTCCTGAGGAAGTGGCGTGGCGCCAGGGGCTCCTTACAGATGAGCAGCTTCAGGAACGAGCCCAGCCACTGGTGAAATCCGGCTACGGCCGCTATCTGCTCGACCTGCTCAACACCGCAAGATGAGCATGGAAACCGTCGTGCGCGCACGAGGACATCACACCGACGCCGTCATCGTGACGGCCCTGATCGTGGCCCTTGTGGTCCTCCCCGCGATTGTTGCAGGCACCGCCGGTGCGCTCTGGATTCCTCACAACGACTCGTGGGCTCATTCACGGATCGCCGCTTCGTTTGCCGAGACCGGCCGGGTGCATCTCGTCGGATTCAACCGGGCCTCGATGGTCGGGATGATGGTGCCCCTAGGTTCGCTTGCGTCCAGCGTCGTCGGCCAGCATGTGTTCGTGATGCTCTGCGGAGCCGCCATGATCGGCTTCTCTTACGGCACGGCGCGACGGGTTCTGCCGAGGGGCCGCTCGTTGCTGGTCGCGGCGTTGGTCGGAGTAGCTCCAGGCTTTGCACTGCTGTCGACGTCCTACATGACTGATGTCCCGATGATGGCGGGCATTGCGGGTGGTCTGTACTTCGGTGCCCGCTACCTCGACGGCGGCGGCGTCCTCAACCTCATCGGGAGCATGGCGTTTGGGCTGTGGGCGACCACGGTTCGAGAGCAGGGCCTGGCAGCAGTGGCGGCGGTCGCGGTGACCGCCTGGCTCGTTCGACGGGACAGACGGCGCGTCATTTTCGTCGCCTCCCTCGTCACGCTGGTCGCTATCGCCGCCTTCGAGGTCTGGCGTCGGTCACAGCCAGGTGACGATCCGCCCATGGTCGATCCCACAGTTGGAGGCGCGGTGCGGGCCCTCGCAATGGGGGTCATGACCTTGATGTTCGTGTGTTCTCCGGCGGTCCTACTCGGCGCCTCAAAGCCGCGCTCCGCCGCGGCCTGGTCTTTCGGCACGGCAGGTGCCCTCACTACGGCAGGGCTAGTGTTCCTCCTCGGGCGGGGCGCCCTGCTGGGAAATTACCTGGCCGCCGACGGCGCCTACATGGCCATGTCCCACGGCGCACGTGACACGGTGCCGGGCTGGCTTCTCTGGTGCGCCGCAGGGCTGGCGATCCTCGCCGGCACCACGGTGGCGGCCCTGTGTGGCGATGTCGTGGCGCGTGCACGTCGTCGCCCAGGCCGTCCATGGCGACCGGCTGGTCAACCCGTCGTCCTGCTCATGGCCTCGTTCTTGCTGATCTACCTCGCGGGCATCACAGTGCAGACGTTCTCGGGCCAGGCGATGTTCGAGCGGTATCTCTACCCGCTCATCGTGCCCCTGAGTGTGCTGGTGCTTCGGGCCACACGGACCCGGGCGGCCCAGAGGGCCGCCGCCGCGACGGCCGCCCTCATCGTCGTGGCCTCCACTGCCCTGGTGACTCTTCATACGTGGTCGAGCACGGGCGTCGTGTGGCAGGCGGCGGAGGAGCTCGTGGCGGAGGGGCTGGCGCCGCAGGACGTGGACGCCGGATTCGCCTGGGTAGGGCTGCACTCGAACGTGGGCGTAGCAGAAGATCCGGCTCGATCAGACGTCGTCGGCGGGTGGGCTGCACTCTTCTCCGACTCGCGTCAGTGCGCCGTCGTGTCCATGGGAGACCCCGTGGCAGCCACGGAACCCGTTCGGACGATCACCTACACGAAGTACCTGTTCTTCGGACAGGACCGTGTGGTCATCGAGCGCCTGGACCCCTGCCGCTGACGACGGCGCGGACCAAGCGGTCGCGGACTCTCGCGCCGACCGCTTCCCAGGTCAGGCGCGCTGCGTGCTGTGATGCGCGGCGCCCCGCCTCCTTGGCCACAGCCGGGTCCGCCAGACGCAGCATGGCTTCACTGACCCCCCCTGGGTCTGACGGATCCACGACGATCCCACCGTCGCCGATCATGTCTGAGGCCCCGCCCACAGTGGTCCCGATGGAGGGAATGCCCATGCGGCCGGCCTCCGCGTACACGATGCCTGCGGGCTCGAGTCGGCTGGGCACGACGAGACACGTGGCTTCGGCGAAGAGGCGTCCCAGTCGCTGTTGCGCCGCCGGCTCTGAGATGGGCAGGAGCCCGTGCACCACGACCCCGTCAGCATCGATGTTGGGGACACCCGCGCCGACCAGGTGGAGGAGGGCGTCGGGGTACAGGTCGCGCACCTGCGCAAAGGCCTTGACCACGGCGTCGCCGCGTTTACGTTCCCAGTCGTGGCCGACGAAGAGGAACCGCGGCGAACTCCAATCCTTGTCCGTGGAAGGCTGCCCCTCTCGATTGACGCCCAGCCCCGTCACCGTGATCCACTCGCGAGGAATTCCGTAGTCGTCACTGATGGAGTCAGCGACCCAGGATGTAGCCGCGAAACAGATGCCCGCCTTCTCGTAGACGCTCTGCTGCAGGCGCCGTCGTCCGTCGACGAGAGCTGGCGGCAGGTCAGGAAACGGGCCCCACGCGTGCTCGACCGCCTGGGCGATCGTCATATCCTCGAAAGTGGCGAGTCGTCGGTGGTGAACTCGGTAGCCCGTGCCGATCTGGAGGACGGCGTCCACATGGCGGGGAACGCGGTACAGTGCAGTCAGCTCCACCAGGCGGGCGTAGGCAGCACTCTCACGGCCAAGCGTCAGCAACTCGTCGGCCGTCGGGCGAAGCCGTTGTGCCGTCACCCGAGTCCAGACTCGAGCGGCAGTGGACGGCGGGGTCAGGTCCACCGGCACCACCCGGACTCCCGCCGCCTCGAGGCCCCGGATGAGACCCGCCGGAGTGCCAGACCAAGACTGGGGGTCAGTCGGGTCCCCCGGGTATGTGACGGCTACGGTGAGTGTCACCCCGGGATCGTTGGCTCGCATGTGGCCATTACACCAGACGCCGAGGGATGCTCATCGCTGTCCCGCAATTCGCGGCAGATTCGTGAGCGCATTGCGAATTCGTTGGCTGAACTCCACTTCGGAAAACTGCTCGGCGTGCGCCTGCATCGCCGCCCGGTCCCAGTCATGAGCCAGCAGACGTTCCACCCCTCCGGCCACCGCATCCACCGTCGGCTCCTCCACGAACACCCCGTTGACGCCTTCCACGACGGTGTCCAGGTAACCGCCGGCCCGTAGCGCCACGGTGGGCACGCCCCACGCGCTCGCCTCGAGCGGGGTGATGCCGAAGTCCTCGTGGCTCGCTGCGATCAGTGCCGTCGCGTGCGCGTACGCCCAGCGCAGCTGCGCGTCGGTGAGGTCCTGGCCAAACACCACGTCCTCCCCCGCCATCGCGCGCAGCCGTGCCTCCTCCGGGCCCTTGCCGATCACCACGAGCGGCCGCCCCGCGCGGGCCGCAGCCTCGATGGCCACATCCACGTGCTTGTACGGCATGAGCCGCGCGACCGAGAGCAGGAAACCGTCCTCCGCCAGCCGCTCGGCGCCGGGGATCGGCGCCTGCGGGCCCTCCGTGCTCACGGAGTGCGGCGGGAACACGAGGTCCACGCCGTCGAGCCCGTAGACGTCTTCGATCCGCTCCTTCACCACCGTGGAGTTGGCCACATAGCGTGATCGACGCCGGACGGACGCGCGGTCCCACCTGCGCAGACCCGGGCGCAGCACGCGGGCGATCCGGCCCTTGATGCTGTCCCGGCCGCCCTCGCCCAGGTAGTCGTCCAGCAGGTACACCCAACGCGCCGGGGTGTGGCAGTAGACGAGCGTGGCGCCGTTGTAACGGAATCCATGCGCCCAGCCGGAGGTCGAGACGACGGCGACCGACTCCTTCACGTGCATCAGTGAGGAGGCCAGGGGCAGCAGCGGCAGTGCCCGCCGAGGGTCCTTCCGCAGCAGCCCCACCCGGTTGAGCGGTGAGGTGATGATGTGCGCGTCCTTGAACTCCGGGAAGGTCCCCTCGGGGTCGTAGAACGTCGTGTAGATGGGCGCGTCCGGCCACATCCGGTGCAGGGCGAGCACCACCCGCTCCGCCCCGCCCTTCTGGGTGAGGTAGTCGTGGGCGATGGCGATCCGGCCGCGCGTCGTGTCGGTCATGGTGCTCCCCTCAGAACTGCCGGCGGGCACGCCCCGGCCGGGTGCGTCCGGTCTCCGCGGCGGCTTCGACCTGCAACGCGATCAGTTTTCGTGCAATCGGCGCCGGCAACACGGCAGCGGCACGCTCGACGACGGCGGAGCTGCACCGGATCGTGCGCTCCGTGCTCAGAGCGGCCACCGCCCGCACGGCGGCCCCCCACGGCCCGCCCGGGGCGCGGTCCCCGCCGAGTGCGTCCGCCCCGTGCTTGGCGATGAAGATCTGCCGGGCGGACCCGGAATGCAGAGCCCGGCGCGCCTTGGTGTAGGTGGTGACCGCCGCCGCGTGGTGACGGGTCTCCAGCTCCGGCCGGATCTCCACCGGATACCCGGCGGCATGGAGGCGGTAGCCGAAGTCCACGTCCTCCCAGCCATAGCGGCGGTAGTCCGGGTCGTAGCCGCCGAGCTCCGCATGGAGGGTGCGGGGGACGGACACGTTGCCCGCCCAGTGCCGCCACTGCTGCTCTGCCGTAAGGGCATAGGCATGGCGACGGTGCGCTTCGTCCTGGGCGTCACCGTAGACGCGCTGATAGGCGGAGTCCGGGAGGACATTGGCCGTCAATCCGATCACGCCGCCATGCCCGCCCGCGTGCGCGGCCACGTGGTCCCGGATGTAGTGGGGTCCGGGCTCCAGATCGTCGTCGGTGCGGATGAGGATGCGGCCGGACGTCGCGTCGGCACCTGCGTTGAGCGCGGCGACCCGTCCGCGGTTCTCGGGGAAGACGGTCCAGCTCAGGTCCAGGCCCGGGTGTTCCGCGGCCAACTGCGCGAGCACCGCTTCCGACCCGTCCACATCCCCGTCCACGACCACGTGGACCTCGAACGGCGGGGCGCCCTCCTGCGCGGCGAGGGCGCCGGCCAGGCGCGGCAACCGCTGGGCGCCGCCCCGGCTGGGGACGATCACGCTGGCCTCGGGGGTCAGGGGCGTCTCGGTCATGAGTCCTCCGCGGGGATCATAGGGACAGGTCATCCAGGAGCTCGGCGACGGCGGCGCGGCCGGCCTCGGGTGAGAACAGCGACTCCCAGCGGCGTCGCTGGGAGTGGGCCACCGCCCCCAGATCGATCGCTCGTACCGCCCGCAAGCAATTCGCGAGTGCGGCGGCGTCGCGCTGCGGAACAACGAAGGGGTGATCGCTGCCGACCACCTCGGGAACGGCCCCCGCATCGGAAGCCACCACCGGAACGCCCGCCGCCATCGCCTCGGCCGTCACCAGGCCGAAGACCTCGGCCCACTGCGACGGCACGGCCAGCACGTCCACGGTGGCCAGGAACTCACCGCTGTCCTGCCAGCCGAGCACCTGGACGTCCTCACCGGCTGCCTTCAGGGCGGTGGCGAGCCGGTCCGCCTCGTCCTCCGCCACGAATCGGCTCTCCCCCGCGACGCGGAACACGAAAGCACCCGGGTCGGTCTTCCGCAGCAGCGCGGCGGCCTCCAGCAGGGTGACGATGCCCTTGTCCTCGGACAGGCGGCCAAGGAATCCCACGGTCACCGGATCATCGGCACCGCGGGCCCGCCGTGTCTGCGGCGCCGTCGGGGCCGGAACCCAGTTGTGGAGCACGCGCGCCCCGCGGATGCGGTCCGCCGCGAATCGGGACGGCGCGAGGACCGCGAGCGCACCGGGACGCGCCAGGGCGGAGAACACGCGCAGAACCGGCTTCTCGGGTACCTGATGCAGGTGCACGATCCGGCGCCGCCGGCCGGCCAGTGCGGTGGCGGGCAGCAGCCCGTTGCACCACACGACGTCGTCCCCGCCGCGGCCTCGGTCCCAGGCCCGGAGAGCGCGCAGGTACCCCAGGCGTCCGGGCCTACCCACGCGGACCACGTCGAAGCCGTCCGCGGCCAGACGATCGGCGGTCTCGGCCGGGTGCGCCGGGGCCACGACGCCCACGTCCCGACCGAGCTCGCGCAGGGCCGTGGCGAGGTGGTGCAGCATCACCTCGCCGCCACCCACTTCGCCCTGGTTTGCCAGGATCCAGATGCGTCCGGTCATCCTGAGGTCTTCCCCACCCGGCGCCCGAGCACCTCGAGGGTCGCCTCGGCGGTCGCCCGGGCCATCGTCTCCACGTCGCCCATGCACACCTCGCCCGGGCCGTCGGCGGCGGCACGCACGACGGCGTCGGCGATGACCGCCGGAGTGGTCTCGTGGACCAGCCACTCGGGGGGCAGGATCTCTCCGTTGCCTCCCACGTCCGTGGCGACGGCGGGCAGGCCGGCGGCCGCGGCGTCGAGCAGGGTGTAGCTGAGGTTCTCCCACGCGGAGAGCTGCACCAGCACGTCGTGCTCGGCCATGGTGCCCCACGGCTCCACGAAGCCGGGAAGGTCGACCGCATCCGCGACACCGAGGTCCTCGGCCTGGGCACGCAGCGCAGCCGCGAGCGGCCCGGTGCCGGCCAGCGTCAACCGCGTCCCGGGGTCCCGCTCCAGCAGGGCGGGCAGCGCGGCGATCAGCCGGTCGAGGTTCTTCTCTGGCGCCAGCCGGGACAGGGAGAGGATCCGCAGCCCCTCCCCCGGTGCGCGCCGCCGCCCCGCGGCCGCGGCGCGCACCGCAGGCACGTCCACGCCGTTGCGCACCACGGTGAGGGGCGCCCCCGCACCCCACTTGCGCTGGAGCACGTCCGCGGTGGACTGCGCCACCGCGATCACGAGGTCGGTGCCGCGCAGCCGGGTGCGGTGCGCGGCGTTCTTCACCCGGGCCGCGGCAGCCCGGTTGTACAGCCCGTCGTCCGGGGCGATCCCGTGCTCGGTGCTGAGCAGCGCCGGCGCACCGGCCCGCCGCACGGCCCGCCCCGCGCCCAGCGCCGTGAAGGCCGCGAGGTCGGCGTAGGCCAGGTGCGTGTGGACCGCGGCCGGGCGCAGGGTGCGCACCGCCGTGCGGAGCGTGCGCACCGAGGCGGCCAGGCCGGCGTCGGGACCGACGTCCCCGGTGAACACCGCCGCGCCCTGCTCGCGCAGCCGCTCGGCGAGCGGACCCTCGGGGCAGAGCACCGCCAGACGCAGGCCGGGCAGGCCCACGCGCGCGACGTCGAGGACGTGCCGGGCCACGCCGCCGAGGTCGGCGACCGGCACCACCCAGAGCGCCAGCGGGGCCGGAGTGGCCGTCGCGGCCTCCGGGATCACAGCCACTGCTCCAGGCGGTCCAGGGCCGTCCAGAAGCCCTCGCCGTTGTTGATGTGACCCTGCCAGATCTCCGGGATGAAGCTCACCCCGGGGGCCAGGCGGTCCAGCTGCTCGCACAGCACGGGCCAGTCCACGTCACCCTCTCCGATCTGCGGCCCCTCCCCGTCCACACCGGTGGCGTCCACCAGGTGCAGGTGGATGGTGTGCGGGGCCAGCTTCTCCACCATCTCCGAGAAGGGGATCCCCAGGAACGTGGCCGAGAGCTTGGAGTGGGAGATGTCCAGGCACAGGGGCACCCCCGTGGCCTCCACGAACGCCACGGTGTCGTCCGGGTCCATGAAGAGGTTGTGATACTGCTGACCGCCCATCAGCCACGGGAACGGCGGCAGCGTCTGCGCGGCGATCCGGATGCCGGCGGTGTCCAGGCGCTTCACGGCCTCGGCGATGCGCTCGTACTTCGGCAGCCGCTCCTCCGGGCGGATGTGCCGGTCCAGGGTGAACCCGCCCATGGTGATGACCATGATGGGCTCCTCCTCGTTCGGGAACCAGCGCTTCAGGTCCCGGGTGATGTCGATCGTGCGCTGCACCTCGGCGATCGACCGCTCCCACACGGCGTCGTCGTCGCTGGCCAGGTCCACGAGGAAGTCACCGGAGAAGATGTCCGGCAGGTGGGTGGTGAAGCCCATCGGCATGGGCTCGGTGAACACCGAGTCGATGTCGATCTCGAGGTCCTTGTAGGAGAAGTGGAACTCCAGGAAGTCCGGGGTGCAGTCCTTCGTCAGCGCCGCGACGTCGTGGTAGCGCACCGGCAGGCCCCAGGGGCGCCGGAACTCGAACTGGCGTCCGGTGGGCACCGTGTCCGTGAGGTCGCCGGCGAAGAAGAAGTCGCCCTCGGCCATCTCGCGGTGCAGCGTGCGGCCGACCAGGCGCGGCAGCTCGTTCGGCTGCAGGCCACGGCCCGGGGACTTCACGGTCACGTCGTCGGCGGTGATCGTGGCGCCGACCCGCAGCGGACGGGCCGCCACCAGGGACTTGGCCAGGTTGATGCGGTTCATCGCCTCGCCCGTGGAGACCACGCGCTCGGTCCCGACGCCGATCGACTCCTCGATGTCCCGGGTCTGCCGGACCATCTGCGCGAACTCCTCCGGCAGCAGGGAGACCTTGTGGTCGTTGCCCTCGAGCCCGCGGTCCACGGTGAAGTGCTTCTCGATGATCGCGGCGCCCCGGGCCACCGCGGCCAGGGCCACGTGGAAGCCGCGCTCGTGGCCCGAGTAGCCCACCGGCGTCTGCGCGATCTCCGCGAGCCGGTCCAGGTAGGCCAGGTTCACGTCCTTGTAGGGGGCGGGGTAGGTGGACTGGGCGTGCAGCATCGCGAAGGGGACGCCGAAGGAACGCACGAGGGCCGCCGCCTCGCGGATCTCCTCCTCCCGGGACATGCCGGTGGAGAGCACCATCGGCAGGCCGGAGGCGGCCGCGTCCCGCAGCAGCCCGTGGTTCGTCAGGTCCGCCGAGGCGATCTTCACGCCGTCCACCGGGTACTCGCGCAGCGCCCGCATGGACGGGGCGTCCCACGGGGTGCACATCAGGGCGACGCCGGCCTCCCGGACGTGGTCGAACACCCGCACCATGTCCGCGGCGGAGAGCGAGAACTTGGCCAGCTCGTCCAGGGTGCGCTGGGCCCCCAGGTCCTCACCGGCGGTGGCCGCACCGGACTGCCGGTACAGGGCGTCCATGTCCCGCAGCTGGAACTTCACGGCGTCCGCGCCCGCCTCGACGGCCAGGTCCACGAGACGGCGGGCCAGGTCCACATCGCCCTGGTGGTTGTTGCCGATCTCCGCGATCAGGAACGCCGGGTGGCCCTCCCCGATCCGGTGCCCGCCGATCCGCAGCTCCGCTTCCCGGTTGATCGCCAGGGCCGTCAGGCGGCCGCGCTCGTCCAGCAGCGGCAGGTGCAGCGCCCCGGCGGGCAGGGCCTCGCGCATCTCGGCCGGGGAGGCGCCCAGGGACGCCGTCGCCGGGTCGCGATGGGCGACGTCGGCCGCGGCCACGTCCAGCGAGGCCTCCGGATGCGCCACGAGCCAGCGACGCACGTCCCCGTCCGTCAGCGAGCCGACGAGGAAGCCGTGGGAGTCCACGACGAACACGGTGCGCTCGCGGTTGTCGGTCATCTTCTGCAGGGCGGCCAGGAGCGAGTCCTCGGGGAAGACAAGGTAGGGGGTGAGCCTGCGTTCGATGATCACTGCGCGCCTCCGGGGGTGCGGTTCGGGCCGGTGGTGGGGGTCTCGGCGGTGCGCGGGGCACCGAGGTCGGAGCGGTGCCGGAGCACCTTGTGGACCGCCAGGTACTGGTCCATCTGCTGCTCGGCCAGGGCGAAGTCCAGCTCGGTGTCGATGTCCACGCCCTCGAGGTCGTCGAGCTCCAACAGGCCGATCCGGCCGCCGAGCCGGTTGTGCAGCCGGTCGTAGACCCAGGGGCGCGTCACGTAGAGGGACCCGTTCTCGCGGAACCGCAGGTCGGTGCGCGTCATGTCCTGCCGGCGCTTGCGCGCCGTGACGTCGAAGTCCGGGATCGGCTCCCCGTCGGGGTCCGCGGCGTGGCGCCACAGGAACGGGGACACCGGGACGACGCCGACCAGCGAGTCCACCCCCGTGTCCCGGAACTGCCGCACGGCGCGGTCCAGGGTGCCGGGCAGGCGCAGCGGGCTGGTGGCCTGGAGCAGCATCACGCCCTCCGGTTCGACGCCGGCCGCGCGCTCGGCCGCGAGCACGTGCTCGATCACGGGCTCGGTGGGGGTCGAGTCCTGGGCCAGGTGGGCCGGGCGCAGGCCCGGGACGTCCGCGCCGTAGCGGAGGGCGACCTCGGCGATCTCGGCCGAGTCCGTGGAGACCACCACGTGCAGGTCCTCCTCCGCCTCGAGGGCGGCCTGGATGGTCCAGGCGACGAGCGGGTGGCCGCCCAGGAGGCGGATGTTCTTGCCGGGCAGCCCCCGGGACCCGCCGCGCACGGGGATGACGCACAGGATGCTCACACGGTCTCCTTCCAGACGTGCTCGGCGATCGCGGCCGCGGGGTCCGCGGTCGGCGAGGCCAGGGGCGGGGTGGGCTCCGGGGTGCGGCCGGGCCGCCACCGGCTCATGCCGTAGCGCCGCCAGAACCCCTCCAGCCAGGCGGGCGGGTCCGGGTGGACGGCCCACGCGGGTCTGCCGGCCTGCGCGGCCTCGAGGATCCCGGTGGAGAAGACGGCGGCCACGGGCCCGCGGGTGGCGATCAGGGGCGCCCCGGCGTCGTCGATCCGCAGCCCGGCCCTGCGCCAGGCCGCGTGCTGGCCGCGGGAGAGGCGATCCCGCTCGGCCGGGTGGGGGCGGTAGGCGGCGCCGGTGGCCCGCACGTACTGTTCGGCGGCCGCGGCGAAGTCCCGGCGGGGCAGCTCGGCGCCGTGCAGCTGGCCGAGGAACACCCCGGGGCCGTCGTCCCCGGCGCCCGAGACCGCGGGCGCGGTCCGGCGGGCCTGCCCCAGCAGCGCCGAGCCCACCGGGACGGCCTCCACATCCGCGCGGCCCTGGGTCCACCAGTGCGCGTCCGCGCTCGTGAAGGCGTACAGGGTGGCGTCCTGCGGCACGGGCGGCGTGGACACGGCCAGCAGCCCGTGCTGGACGACGCTGACCCGCGCCCCCCGCTGCCGGGCCCAGCGCACGGCGGCGCGGCCCGAGGGCAGGTACTCCCCCGCCACCAGGACGCGGCGGAGCCCGGACAGGCGATCCGTCACGACGTCGGCGGTGGCGGCGTGCTCCCGGTGGCCCGCGGCCCCGGGCAGGGCGGGTGTGTCACCGGCGGGCAGCACCCAGCCGACCCCGGCGGCGACCTCCGGCCGCGCGGTCGCCAGGGCGGCCACGGGCGAGGCCAGCGCGGCCAGCTGCGTGGGGCCGAAGGACTCGAGGGCGACGAGGGTGTGCACGTCCCCCGCCGGCAGGAGCAGGCGGGGAGCGTCGTCGCCGGTGGGGCGGCGGCGCGTCAGGGCCCCGACCACGCCGCGCACGGTCGAGCGCGCGGTGTCCGCGGCCCGCCGGGTCAGCGGCCACTGGGCGCGCTGCCACGCCTGCCAGCGCGGCAGGTCCTCGGCGCGCCAGAAGAGGGGCGCGTCGGTCATGCCCACCACCCCTGGGCCATGGCCGCCCGGTGCGCGAACGTGTGCTCCGCGTGCGACCGGCGGCGGCCGGCCTCCCGGATGCGCGCTCCCCAGGCGGGATCCGCGACGATCCGGCGGCCCAGCTCGATGAGGTGGTCCGCGTCCTCGAAGACGAGCACCTCCTCGTCCGGGACGTAGAACTCGGCCACGTCGGCCCGATCGACGAGCTGGAGACCGCCCATGCCGGGCACCTCGAAGGTCCGCATCGCGTGGCCGGCCTGCAGGCCATGGATGTTGATGGCGCCCGCGGCGGCCGCCTGCACGGCGTACGCCGCCTCGAGGGGGATGTCCCGTTCGGCCGGCAGGTCCGGGCGGGTGAGTTCCCACGTGCGCAGGCGGTCCACCGGGTGGTGGCTCCACTGCCGCCCGTAGGCGCGCACGGGCACCCCGGCCGCGGCCAGGCGGGAGAGCAGTTCCACGCGGTTCGGGTAGCGCGAGCCCACGAAGACCAGCTCGTCGCGCCGCGGCACCTGGGGCAGCGCCATCGCCGGGTCGAAGCCGTTGGGCATGTAGTGGGCGTCCACGCCCTCGCCGGCCAGCAGCTCGGCCTCGGAGCGGGCGTAGCTGAGCACCGGCCCGACGGAGCGCAGGAACTCCATCGAGTAGTCGTGCCGCGCGAGGTCGTCGTACAGCCAGAGCATGCGGGGCAGGCCCGCATCGAGGATCTCGGACCAGAAGGCCTCGCCCAGCGAGTCCCCCTTGATGACGAGCACGCGGTCCGGCCGGGCCTCGCGCAGCGCGGCCACGGCCCGCCCCGTGTCCCAGGCGACCCGCGCGGCCGTGCGGTCCACGCCCGCCTTCTGCGGCAGCTCGAGCAACCCCTTGTTCCGCAGCTTCATGCCGAGCGTGGCGTAGGCGTCGTAACAGTGCACCGTGACGTCGAAGCCCTGAGCCGCCCACGCCGCCGCGATGGAGCGGTGGTAGCCGTGGAACGCCGGCGAGACGAGGAACAGCCGTTCCGGTGAGCGGCTGCCCCGCGCCTCGGGCGGCGCGGGCACGGTGTAGCCGGTGGCGCTCATCGGCGCCGCCCCTTCCAGACCAGCGCGTGCTCGTCCCGGAGCACGGTGCGGGCGTCCACGTCCACACCGCGGGCCTGCCGGAGCGCGTTCACGGCGAAGTTCGCCCCGGTGGCCGCGGTGAGCGCGGCCTTGAGGACCCGGGGGTGACCGAACTTCCGGGCGTAGCGGTACCGGGAGTCCACCAGCCAGCCGCGCCGGCGCAGCGGGTCCGAGGAGCCGTGCAGCCCGTGCGGCACACGGACGGCCGGCACCACGATCGACGGCACACCGTGCTCGCGCAGGCGGCGCTGCAGATCGACCTCCTCGGAGTTCATGAAGTACTCCTCGTCGAACCCGCCGACGGCGCGGACCTGCGCCATCGGCAGGAGCAGCACGGCGCCCATCACCCAGTCGACCGCCACGGGCGAGACGGACCGGGCCGCCGCGACGTCGTGCCCCACGGCCTCGTGGAGCACGTCCAGGTGGCGGAAGCGGGCCAGCGGGGTCAGCCACTCGACGGTCTGGTGCAGCACCGTGGGGAAGTGCCGCCCGGACCACTGCGGCGTGCCGTCCCCGTTGACGACCTGCGGACTGACCACGGCCGGCTGGTACGGAGCGGCTGCCGCCACCAGCGCGTCGATCTGCGCCCCCGTGATCTCCGCGTCCGAGTTGAGGACCAGGGCCAGCTCGGTGGTGACCGCGGCCAGGCCGGTGTTCACGTTCGCCCCGAACCCGCCATTGCGCTCGCGGCGCACCACGGTCAGACGCGGATCGTGCGCCTCGGGGTACGGGGTGGGCGAGGCGTCGTCCGAGACCACGACGGCGGCCAGCGCGTCTCCGGGATCGCTCAGCAGGCGGTCGACGAGGGCGAGGGTGGGGGCCGGATCGCCGTAGTGCGGGATCACCACGGTCACCGCCGCCGTGGGCGACTGGGCTGCCATGCGGGCTCCTCCCTCAGCTCGGATGGAGGGCGCACCCAGCGCCCGAGAACCTGTGACGAGTATAGAGAGCGTCTGGCGAGGACCCGTGTCGTCCGGTGGGGCGGCCTCGTGGCCGTCGACACGGTGCTCGGTACACTGACCGGACAACCACGGGATGGAAGGGGTGAGCCATGCCCGGCACCCAGGGGGAGGACGAAGCCACGCGCGAGACGACCGCGTTGCGCATCGGCGCCGGACTCGATGCTGTGACGGTCAGCGGCCTCACGGGAGACGAGCGGGCGGAGGTGATCGAGTCCTGGGCCCGATGCGGTGTGGAGGCCGTGGAGTCGCCCGCCGACGCGGATGCGCACCGGGGCGCAGGCGCCGCGCGTCCGTGGCTCCAGTGGCACGAGGACCTGGTGTTCCTGGCGACCTCGCAGGCGATCGAGTCCGCCCGCGGCACCCACCTGATGTTCCATGCCGCGTGCCTCGCCGCACCGGACACCGGGGAGGCGATCGTCCTGGTGGCGGCGTCCGGGACGGGCAAGACGACGGCCACGCGCCGGCTGGGACCCCATTTCGACTATCTCACCGACGAGACGGCGATCATCGCCCCGGACGGCCTGGCCGTCACCCCGTACCCCAAGCCGCTGTCCGTGCTGGAGGCACACGGAGTGCGGCCGAAGACCCAGCGCGGCCCGGACGACCTCGGTCTCGGCCCGACCCTTCCTGACGCCCGACTGGCCCGGATCACCGTGCTGGATCGCGTGCGGGATCCGGAGGGCTCGGTGTCGCCGCGGGCGGAGCCCATGGAGCTCGTGGCTGCGCTGGGGGCGCTCGTCCCCCAGACGTCCTCCCTCTCCCTGCTCCCCCGCGGCCTCGTGACGCTCTGCCGTGTCCTCGACGCGGTCGGCGGCGCCCAACGCCTGGTCTACGCCGAAGCCGAGGACCTGCGGGGCGTCGTCGACGGCCTGCTGGCGGCCCCGCCCACGCCCGTCACCCCCGCCTGGGAGGCGCTCACCGAGGAGGAGCTGCGGGCCTCGGTCGGTGCGGCGGTCCCGGGCGCGGTGTCCCGCTGCGCCGTCGACGACGGCATCCTGACCGACCACGGCCGCCTGGTCCTGCTCGCCTCGGACCGCCTGGTCGTGCTCGAAGGTCTGGGCCCGTCCGTCTGGCTCCTGCTGGACGAGCCGCGGACGGCCGCCGACGTGGTGGCCTGCCTCCGCACCGAAGGACCCGTGCCCGAGGACGCCGAGGCCCGGGTGCAGGAGGCGATGGACGCCCTGATCGCCGTGCAGCTGGCCACGGCCGGCTGAGTCGGCGCCGGCGGTCGTCCCTATGGTGTCTTCCGTAGGCGCCAGAGGAGATCAAATTTCGTCGACTGCGCCTTACGGAGTGCCCGGTAGCGCCACTCCTTCAGGAAGACACCCAAGCCGACGTGTGATGCTTCCCTGTCATTCACAGCGCGCCATCCCACGTGGTCGTCGTCCTGGATGGACGACTCCCCCTCCCAGCCAGCGAGATTCGGGCGCACGGCAAGGACATCGATGCCCAGTTCGTCCCGATAGAACCCGTGGTAGTCGGCCACCCACCAAGGCCGCCCACCGAACTCCTCGTCAAGTGACCGCACGATGCCACGTGCGGCTGCCCTGGTCACCAGATACAAGCCCGTGCCGGTCAACCCAGCACTCCAGCGGCCCATGGTTACAACGCCGCGACGAGAAGGGTGCGCAAATCGGCGCGCGAAGAGTGACAATTGGACGAAATGCTCAGACTTACTCCCTACGGATCGGTCGCGCCGTCCGGCGGGGCCGTGAGGGTCGGCTAGAACGACGAGCGACGTAGGGGGCACATGTCGTGCCAGTGGGGCAAGAATCGATTCGAAGCCATCGACGAACCGCGCGTCGTCTTCCGCGACGAGCAACAGGTCACGCTCAGCTCCGACCTCCTCGGCAAAACTTCGCATGACCCCCATGTGGCTCAGGGTGCAGCCGATCTCACCGGGACGGGGATCACGCTGGAAAAAGTCCCGGAACCGCTCCACATCGAAGCGCTCTGTCACCGAACCCGAACGATTGTCGATGGCGTCGAACACCTCAAAGTCCTCGCCCCCCGGCTGGGCTCGGAACCCGGACAGGCGCGTGCTGTCCGGCAAGGCGATGACGACACGACGGATGATGCGGGACCTCGGAGAGCGCGGCTTGACTGCCACTGATCGCTCACCCCTTTCCCTTCTCCTGGCCGTTGCGTATGCGCCGACCCGACGCCGCCACCACGACGTATCTCAGTGCCCGCCCCAGTGCGTGGGCGGCCAGACGGTCACGAAGACCTCGCCCACGATGTCCTCGCGGGTGACGAAGCGCGCGCAGTCCCCGGCCTGGTCGGCGGGGATGCCGCGGCACGCGATCACGGAGTCGGCCGAGTTCGAACGGTGGTCGCCGAGCACGAGCATCGAGTCCTCCGGCACGGTGACCGGGCCGAAGCAGCGCGCGGACATCACCTCGGACTCGCAGTCCAGCTCGTCCCGGATGAACGGCAGATCGTTGTGGACGTATGGCTCGTCCACGGGCTCCCCGTCCACCGTCACCGCGCCCTCGGCGGTGCAGCACTCCACGGTCTGCCCCGCGGTGCCGACCACGCGCTTGACCAGGGCCTGTTCGTGCGAGCGGCCGATGCCGGTGAGGTCGCCGAACGTGCGGACGGCGTTCTCCACGGCCCCCTCCGGTGGCATGGGGTGCGCCCAGTCCTCGTTGGCCGTGAAGACCACCACGTCCTGGGACTCCGCCATCCCGTCCGGGTAGGCGGTGCGGTTGACCAGCATGCGGTCCCCCACCTCGAGGGTGTTCTCCATCGAGCCGGAAGGCACCGAGTACACCTTCACCCACAGGGCCTGCACCACGGCGACGACCGCGAGGGCCACCACCACGTTCAGCAGCAGGGAGGCCCAGAACGGCAGGCGCGGACGGCGAGGCTGCGGCGCGGCCACCGCGCCGCCGTCTTCCCCGTGGGCCGGCTCGACGCGCTCGGCCATGGTCAGGCGACGCCGTCGAAGAGGCTGGTGACCGAGCCGTCCTCGAAGACCTCGCGGATCGCGCGGGCGATCAGCGGGGCGATCGAGAGCACGGTGAGGGTCTCGAAGCGCTTCTCCTCCGGGATGGGCAGGGTGTTGGTCACCACGACCTCACGGGCGCCGCACTCGCCGAGACGCTGGGCGGCCGGGTCCGAGAACACCGGGTGCGTGGCGGCGATGATGACGTCCTTGGCGCCGGCGTCCTTGAGGATCTGCACGGCGCCGGCGATGGTGCCGCCGGTGTCGATCATGTCGTCGATCAGCACGCAGACGCGGCCCTCAACGTCCCCGACCACGGTCTTGGACTCGGCCTTGTTCGGAACGGTGAGGTCCCGGCTCTTGTGCACGAAGCCCAGCGGCACGCCGCCCAGGCGGTCCGCCCACTGCTCTGCCACGCGCACGCGACCGGTGTCCGGGGAGACCACCGTGACCTCCTCGCCCTCCACGCTGGAGCGGATGTGGTCCGCCAGCAGCGGGATGGCGAACAGGTGGTCCACCGGGCCGTCGAAGAAGCCCTGGATCTGGGCGGTGTGCAGGTCCACGCTCATCACGCGGGAGGCGCCGGCGGTCTTGTACAGGTCCGCCACGAGGCGGGCCGAGATCGGCTCGCGGCCGCGGCCCTTCTTGTCCTGGCGGGCGTACGGGTAGAACGGCGAGACCACCGTGATGCGGCGGGCGGAGGCGCGCTTCATGGAGTCCACCATGATCAGCTGCTCCATGAGGTGGTTGTTCAGCGGCGCCGGGTGCGACTGGATGATGAACACGTCCTTGCCGCGCACCGACTCGCCCGAGCGCACGTAGATCTCGCCGTTGGCGAAGTCGTAGGCGCTCATGGGGAGCAGCTCAGTGCCAAGCTCCTCGGCGATCTCCTGCGCGAGCTCGGGGTGGGCGCGGCCCGTGGCCAGCACCAGTCGCTTGTCCTCGCTGCGGCTCAGCTCCGTCATGACGTCCTCAACATCCTTCGTGGTCTCGCGTTCCAGGACCGACGGCGTCCGGCGTCGGTGTCGGCCGCCCGGGGCGGCCCGGTCCTCGCACCCATCCTAGGGCGCGAGGGATCAGCCCTCGGCGTCCGCGACCGTCGCCCCGGCCGCCACAGCGGCCTGCGCGGACGTGCTGCCGGGGCGCTTGGCGGGCACCCAGCCCTCGATGGTGCGCTGCGCCACGGCGTTCAGCGCCAGGGCGCCGGCCGGGACGTCGTCGCGGACCACCGCGCCGGCACCGGTGTAGGCGCCGTCGCCCACCGAGACCGGGGCCGTGAACACCGTGTTCGAGCCGGTGCGCACGTGGGCCCCGATCACGGTGCGGTGCTTGGCGACGCCGTCGTAGTTTGCGGTGATGTTGCCGCAGCCGATGTTGGTGTACTCGCCGATCTCGGCGTCCCCGGCGTAGCCCAGGTGGGAGAGCTTGGCGCCGCGGCCCACGGTCACGTTCTTGGTCTCGTAGAACGCGCCGATCTTGCCGTCCTCCCCCAGCACCGTGCCCGGGCGCAGGTAGGTGAACGGGCCGACGGTCGCGCCCGCGCCGATCACGGTCTCCGTGGCGTCGGTGCGCTTCACCACGGCGCCCTCCCCCACCTGCGTGTCCGTGAGGGTGGAGTCCGGGCCGACGACGGCGCCCGTGGCCACCGACGTCGCCCCATGCAGCTGGGTGCCGGGCTTGAGCGTGACGTCCGAGGCGAGGGAGACGGTGACGTCCACCCACGTGGAGGACGGGTCGACGACCGTGACACCCTCCTTCATCCAGCCGCGCAGCACGCGGTCGTTGAGCTGGCGGCCTAGGTCGGAGAGCTGACGGCGGTCATTGGCGCCCTCGACCTCCCACACGTCGTCCGTGCCCACCGAGGCGACACGGCCGCCCTCGGCGCGGGCCATGCCGAGCACGTCCGTGAGGTACTTCTCGCCCTGCACGTTGTCCGTGGAGATCTCCGGCAGGGTGCGGCGCAGCAGGGCGGCGTCGAAGGCGTAGATGCCGGAGTTGACCTCGCGGATCGCCACGAAGGAGTCGTCCCCCGTGGACTCGGCGTGGGCGAGGGCGTCCTTGTGCTCCATGATCCGCTCCACGAGGCCCTCGGCGTCGCGGACGATGCGGCCGTAGCCCGTGGCGTCCTCGAGGGTGGCGGTGAGCACGGTGACGGCGTTGCCGTCCGCCTCGTGGTCCGCGACGAGGCGGGCGAGCGTCTCCGGGGTCAGCAGCGGGACGTCGCCGTAGGTCACCACGACGGTGCCCTCGATGTCCGCGGGCAGGGCGGCCAGGCCCAGCTCGACGGCGCGGCCGGTGCCCGGCACGTCGTCCTGGTCGGCGATCGCCAGCGCGTCGATGCCCAGCTGGGCCGCCACCGTCTCGAGGTGCTCGGCCACGCGGGCCCGCTCGTGCCGGACCACGGCCACGAGGTGCTCCGGCGCGAGCGACCAGGCCGCCGCGAGCGCGTGGCCCACGAGGGAGCGCCCCCCGATCGCATGCATGATCTTCGGCGTCGTCGACTTCATGCGGGTGCCCTGGCCCGCGGCCAGGACGATCACGGCGGAGGGACGGGCGGACGGCTGGGACATGGGGGCTCCTGCACCGGTGGGG
This sequence comes from Micrococcus sp. Alg238-R198, assembly GCF_900537135.1. NCBI lineage: Bacteria > Bacillati > Actinomycetota > Actinomycetes > Micrococcales > Micrococcaceae > Micrococcus > Micrococcus sp. Alg238-R198. The sequence continues at coordinate 96,238 of NZ_UNRH01000008.1, read as the reverse complement.
GTCAGCGGACGGGGGTTCCGCCCCTAGGATTCGAACCTAGACCGCACGGCTCCAAAGGCCGGCGTGCTGCCATTACACCAGGGCGGAGCGCCGGACCCCAGGGGGCGGCGACGACGGCCCATTCTTCCACACGGGTCGCGCGGATCCGGGGTCAATAGGCGCCGTCGGCGGCGATCACGGCCTTGACGGTCCGCCCCAGGATCACGAGGTCGCCCAGGATGGACCAGTTCTCCACGTAGTAGAGGTCCAGGCGGACCGCCTCCTCCCACGGGAGGTCGGACCGGCCGGAGACCTGCCACAGCCCCGTGATGCCGGGCTGCACCAGGAAGCGGCGGTGCACGTACTGCTCGTAGGCCTCGACCTCGTGCGGCAGGTGGGGCCGCGGGCCCACGAGGGACATGTCCCCCCGCAGCACGTTCACGAGCTGGGGCAGCTCGTCGATGCTGGTGCGGCGGATGAGCTTGCCGACCCGGGTGATACGCGGGTCGTCCTTCATCTTGAACAGCACGTCCGCATCCCCGCCGTCTGAGACGAGCCGCTGCCGGATCTCCTCGGCATCCACCACCATGGAACGGAACTTGAGCATGGTGAACGGCCTGCCGCCGAGACCGATGCGCTCCTGCCGGAACAGCACCGGCCCGCCGTCCGTGGCCTTGACCGCGATCGCGACGGCGATCAACAGCGGCGAGATGGCGATCAGGCCCAGCCCCGACGCGACGACGTCGAACGCCCGCTTGGCGAACGCCTTGCCCTCGGAGAGGCGCGGGGTGGAGAGGTGGATGAGCGGCAGACCCGCGAGGGGCTGCGTGTGGAGGCGGGGTCCGGCGACGTCCACGAGGGCGGGTGCCATGATCAGGGAGACGCCGCGCTCCTGCAGCTCCCAGCCCAGTCGGCGGACGTCCGAGGGGACGAACGGGTGGCCCGAGGTGATCACCACGGCTTCGACGTCGCGCTCCTCCACGTGGGCGACCACGTCCTCCACGGTGTCCAGGTCCGTGGAGACCGGTATCGGGAGGTAGTCCTCCTGCCGGGTCTTGTATCCGGGGAGGGCCGCGGCCACGGGGGCGTATCCGGCGCCGGCCTCGGAGTCGAGGGCCTCGAAGATGTGCCGGACGGCCTTCGGGCCGCCGACGAGCAGGAGCCGCCGCCGGAACCTGCCGCGGTGTCGCTGCCGCGCCACCCACCCGCGCACGAGGAACCGGCCCAGCAGGAGCAGGAGCACGCCCAGCGGCAGAGCCAGGCCCACGTAGCCGCGCGCCACTTCGAGACCTGCCGCATAGGCGAGGATCGCGACGGTGCCGAAGAGGTACAGGGTGGCCTGCAGGACCCGCTTGTACTCCTCGGTGCCCACCCCCAAGATCCGGATGTCCCGGGAGCCTTGGATGGTCAGCGCGAGCACCCAGGCCGCGCTCAGCGCGAGGCTGATGACGCTGTAGTCGACGAGTGCGGCGCCCGGGAGGGTGGTGCGCCGCGGTCCGCCGAAGCGGAGCTGGGCCGACACGAAGGTGGCGAGCAGGACCGCGACCACGTCCACGACCAGGACGAGTCGCGGAAGGCCTCGCTCCCAGGGCCGGCCCAGGACACGGCCGCGGGCGGTCGAGCCCATGCGGAGCGTGGTCGACTCGTCACCGGGGCTCGCGATCACGGCCTGCTCCTCCGTCCTGACGTGGGGGATGGTCCACGTCATGTGGGCCGGGCATGGTGCTGTGCCCCAACCCTCGATTATAGGGCGGAGACAGCAGCCGGCTGTGACACCTGCCGCATTCTCCTGTGAGCCCCCGCCGGTCAGCCCCCTTCGGCGAGTTCGGCAGCCTGCAGCCACTCCTCCTCCAGGACGTCCAGCTGTGCGTCGAGGTCCTTCAAGTCGGCGGAGGCCGCGGTGAGGGCGTCGAAGTCCTGCGCCTGCCCCAGCTCGGCCATCCGCGCCTCGAGGCCGGACCTGCGGTCCCGCAGCCGGGTCATCTGCTTCTCGAGCCGGGCCATCTCCTTGCGGGCCAGCCGACGCTCCGCCTCGGTGGGCCCGGTGTCCTCCTCCGGCCCGCCCATGCCCGCGCACGTCCCGACGACGTCGTTGCGGCCCCGTACCGGGCCGGCTCCCCGGGCCGGGCCGCCGGCCTCGTCCATCGCGGCGCGCAGCTCGAGGTATTGGTCCACCCCGCCCGGCAGGCCGCGGACCTTGCCGTCCCCGAGCAGGGCGACCTGGTGGTCGGTGACACGCTCGAGCAGGTACCGGTCATGGGAGACCACCACGAGGGTCCCCGGCCACCCGTCCAGCACGTCCTCGACGGCGGCCAGGGTGTCCGTGTCCAGGTCGTTGGTCGGCTCGTCGAGCATGAGGACGTTGGGCTCGCCCACGAGCAGGCGCAGCAGCTGCAGGCGCCGGCGCTCGCCGCCCGAGAGCTCGGAGACCTGAGTCCACTGCCGGGAGGTGCCGAAGCCGAGCATCTCGAGCAGCTGGCCGGAGGACATCTCGCGGTCGCCGACCTGGAAGGACGAGCCTTCGCGGGCCATGACTTCGGCGACGCGCAGGTGGGCGACGTCGTCGAGCTCCTTCACGTCCTGGGTGAGGGTGGCCGAGACCACCGTCTTGCCGCGCTTCAGCCGCCCCGAGTCCGGAGCGATGCGGCCGTCGAGCAGGCGCAGCAGGGTCGACTTGCCCGCACCGTTGACGCCGACCACGCCGAGCCGCTCGCCGGGCGCCAGGCGCAGGGTGACGTCGTCGAGGATCGGCTTCTCCCCCAGCGTCAGGCTCACGTGCTCGAGGTCGAGGACGTCCTTGCCGAGCCGGGCCGTGGCCATCTTCGCCAGGGACACCGAGTCACGCGGGGCGGGGACGTCCTCGATGATGGCGTTGGCCGCCTCGATGCGGAACTTCGGCTTGGACGTGCGCGCCGGGGCGCCACGGCGCAGCCAGGCGAGCTCCTTCTTCACGAGCTGTTGACGCTTCTGCTCCGTCACCGCCGCCTGCCGGGAGCGCTCCGCGCGCGCGAGCACCCACGCCGCGTAGCCGCCGTCGAACGGGTCCACCGTGGCGTCGTGCACCTCCCACGTGCGCGTGCAGACCTCGTCGAGGAACCACCGGTCGTGGGTGACCACCACGAGGCCGCCGTCGGTGGGGCGCCAGCGCTGCTTCAGGTGGCGGGCGAGCCACGCGACGCCCTCGACGTCCAGGTGGTTGGTGGGCTCGTCGAGGAAGAGGACGTCGTCGTCCCCGGCGAGCAGACGGGCCAGGGCGACGCGCCGGCGCTGGCCGCCGGAGAGGCCCCGCACGGACTGCTCGAGGTCGAAGCCGTCGAGGAGACCACCCAGGACGTCCCGGACCTTGGGGTCCGAGGCCCACACGTGGTCGTCCACGTCCCCGACCACGGCCTGACGCACGGTGTGCTCCGGGTCGAGCCGGTCCTGCTGGTCCAGCACGCCCACGCGGACGCCGCCGCGGCGGGTGACGCGGCCCGTGTCGGGTTCCTGGAGGCCGGCGAGGATGCGCATGAGGGTGGACTTGCCGTCGCCGTTGCGGCCCACGAGTCCGATCCGGTCCCCCTCATCCACGCCGAGGGAGAGGCCCTCGAGGACGGTGCGGGTTCCGAAGGCGATGCCGATGTTCTCGGCGCCGAGCAGGTGGGCCATGGAGGAGGTGGTCCTTTCCGGACGGAGGAGGGGTGGTCGGGTGCGGCGGGGTGCGCCGCCGGGTGTCACAGCACGTGGGCGCCGGGCACGGGGCCGTGGACGGGGAGGGCGCGCACGCCCGTGCGCTCCTCGATGGCCGAGGCCAGCCGCAGCGCGGAGGCCTCGTCCTGCGCCACGAAGAGCAGGGTGGGGCCGGAGCCGGAGACCATGCCGCGCAGCGCGCCCTCGTCCATACCGAGGTCGAGGACGTCCGAGAGCTCGGGGAACAGGACGACGGCCGGGGTCTGCAGGTCGTTGTCCATGGCGGTGGCGAGTTCGAGCGGATCGGCCGCGGTGAGGGCCCGCAGGACGGCCTCGTTCACGTCCGGGCGCGGCGGCCCGTCGGGCAGGTGGCCCTCCCGGCGCAGCTCGTCCAGGGTCTGGAACACCACGGGGGTGGACAGCCCGGCGTCCGCCGGGACGAGGACGAGGTGCACCGGGGTGCGGGCCGCGACGGGGGTCAGCTCCGCCCCGGTCCCGAGCCCGACGGCGGCGCCGCCCAGCACGCTGAAGGGCACGTCCGCGCCCAGCGGGGCGGCCAGCTCGGCGAGCTCGGCACGGGCGTGTCCGGTCTCCCACAGGGCGCTGCACGCGAGCAGCGCGGCGGCCGCGTCGGCGGAGCCGCCGCCCATGCCGCCCGCGACCGGGACCTGCTTGGCGACCTCGAGGTGGACGCCGTGGGTGTCAGGATCCAGCCCGAGGGTGCGCCGCAGGTGTGCGGCGGCGCGGTGCGCGAGGTTGCGCTCGTCCCAGGGCACGTCCTGGGTGTCCACCAGACTGATGTGGCGGCCCGACGGGCCGACGGTGATCCTCCCGTCCGCGCGCGCGATCGCCGTGACGGTCTCCCGCAGGCTGACGGCCAGGTACACGGTGGCCACGGGGTGGTACCCGTCCGCCCCGGGTGGTCCCACCCGCAGGGACAGGTTCACCTTGCCGGGGGCGCTGACCGTGACGTGCCGGGCCGTGGGGTCGAGGCCGAGGTCCTCCGTCGTCATGCGCTCACCTCCTCCGCCGCACGCCGCGGGCCGTGCTCGGCGATCCGCGCGAAGGCCGCGATGTCCAGGGCCTCGCCGCGGGCGCGCGGGTCCACGCCGGCGGCCACCAGGGCGTCCTCCGCCGCCTGCGGCGACCCCGCCCAGGAGGCGAGCGCGGCGCGCAGGGTCTTGCGGCGCTGGGCGAAGGCGGCGTCCACCACGGCGAAGACCTCCCGGCGGGGCGCGCCGCCCGCCGGCGGCTCGCGCCGGGTGAAGGCGACCAGCCCGGAGTGGATGCGCGGAGCCGGCCAGAACACCTGGGTGCCGATGGTGCCCGCCTTGCGCACGTCCGCGTACCACGCCGCCTTGGCGGACGGCACGCCGTACACCTTGGAGCCGGGCCCGGCCGCGAGACGGTCCGCGACCTCCTCCTGCACCATGACCAGGCCGTGCCGCAGCCCCGGCAGGACCGCGAGCGCGTGCAGCAGCACAGGCACGGCCACGTTGTAGGGCAGGTTCGCCACGAGCGCGGTGGGGCCGCCGGCGGCGGCAGCGGGCCGGACCTCAGCCAGGGCCTGCTCGCTCAGCGTCATGGCGTCCGCGTGCAGCACCGCGAGGGCGTCCTCGGCCCCGGGGCGGAACTCGGCGGCGGTGCGCGGCAGGCGGGCGGCGGTGACCGGGTCGATCTCGACGGCGGTGACGGCGGCGGCCGCGTCCAGCAGGCCGAGGGTGAGCGAGCCCAGCCCGGGGCCGATCTCGAGCACGTGCTCGTCCGCGGTCACGTCCGCTGCCTGCACGATGCGCCGGATCGTGTTCGGGTCGATCACGAAGTTCTGGCCCCACTGCTTGGTGGGACGCAGGTCCAGCTCGGCGGCGATGCGCCGCACGTCCGCGGCGCTCAGCAGCGGGGCGGGGGCGGGGTGCGGGGAGGGCTGGACCATGCCCGCGAGTCTATCGGGGCACCGGACGGGGTAGCCGGGACGCAGCGGCGCGGGCTCCGCTCAGGTGGAGAGGTCACCGAGCCGGACGAGCTCGCGGAACTCGGGGCTCGTCTCCTGCAGCCCGGCGAACGTGCCCTGGCCGATGATCCGCCCCTGGTCCATCAGCACGATCTGATCGCAGCGCTTGACCGTGGAGAGACGGTGGGCGACCACGATGACCGTGATCCGGCCGCGCAGCGACTCGATCACCTCGGTGACCCGGCGTTCCGTGAGGTTGTCGAGGGCCGACGTCGCCTCGTCGAGCACGAGGAGGCGGGGGCGCCGGAAGAGCGCGCGCGCGATGCCCAGGCGCTGGCGCTGGCCGCCGGAGACGCCCACGGCCCCTTCGCCGATCACGGTGTCCAGGCCGTCGGGGAGCTCGTCCAGCCACTGGCCCAGCTGGGCTTCGCGCAGCACGCGCTCCACCTCGGCCCGGTCCGCCGTCTGGGTGGCCTCGACGTCCAGGAGCACGTTGTGCAGCACCGTCCCGTTGACCACGGTGACGGACTGCGGGACGAACGCCACGTTGTCCCACCAGCCGCGCGGGTTGGCCCCGAGCTCCACCCCGTCCACGTAGACCCCACCGCGCTGGGCGTGGTGGAAGCCGATGACCAGGTCCACCAGGGTGGTCTTGCCGGCACCGCTGCCGCCCACGAAGGCGTACGAGGAGCCGAAGGGGATGCGCAGGTCGATGTCGCGCAGGACCGGTTCGGCCTTGCCGGGGTAGGTGAAGGACGCGTCCCGCACCTCGATGGACTCCTCGAACGTGATGCGCTCGTAGGGCCGGTCCGCCGCGTGCAGGACCGGCTGCGCGGCGGCGAGCTCCGCCGTCGTGCGCTCGAAGGCCGGCCAGGAGGTGCGGATCTCATTGGTGGTGGCCATGAGCGCGGCCATGGACGGCAGCACGCGGAAGCCGGCCATCGCGAGCAGGGCGAGCGAGCCGAACGCCTCCCCGCCGCGGCCCTGGATGAAGGCCACGGCCACGAGCGCCGCGATGGCGGCCACGAAGGCGACCTCGAGCACGTAGCGCGGCATCATCGTGAGGATCATCTTGAGCCGCGTGGCTTCGGCGCTCTCCATGCGGGCCGCGCGGTACTCCTCCATGAAGGCCGAGTCGTTGCCGCGGATCTTCACGTCCTTGTAGTTCTCCAGGCCCTGCAGCGCCGCCGTGTTGGCCCGCTCCCCCGCGGTCACCAGGGTCCAGCCCAAGCGGGAGGCCGGGCGGCGGATCACGGTCTTGATCACCCAGGCGACGGCGAGGAAGTACAGGGCCATCCCGAGCCCCGTCAGCGGCATGGCGACGCCCACCACGACCGCCACCGCGACGAGCGTCACGGCCTCCGTGAGGAACGTGACAGACGCGTTCACCACGCCCGTGTAGGCCATGCTGGAGGTGCCGGTGACGTTGTTGACCAGGGTGCCGACCGTGCGCGTCAGGTGCAGGCCGTAGTCGGCCCGCAGGTAGTAGCGCAGCAGCGTGGCGGACGTGCGGATGAGGTTCTGGTTGGTGAACCCCATGGTCCACCAGCGGAACGCGAGCACCAGGATCGCCTTGAGCAGGAAGGCCAGCACGATCACGACGGCGAAGGCCACCGTCTGCTCCGGCACCGTCACGGCCCCGAACCGGGCCAGCAGCCCCTCGAGCGCCGGCGAGCCCAGCTCCCCCGAGGTCAGCAGGTTCACCAGCGGGAGGATCGAGGCGAGCGCCACCATCTCGAGGCCGGCCACGAGGACGGACCCGAGGACCACGAACACGAGGCGGATCCGCATGGGGCGGTCCACCAGGTACTGCGTTCCCTCGGGCAGCCGGGCTTTGAGGAGTCGGGTCAGCACGCCGCCCATCCTAGGGGCCGGGTCTGGATCCGCTTAGAACGCCCCGTACACCCGGGCGGTGTTCTCGCCCACCGCGCGGGCGAGGGCCGCCACGTCGTCGCCGCGCGTCTCCGCCATGCCCCGCAGCGTCAGAGGGACCAGGTAGGGCGCGTTGGGGCGGCCCCGGTGCGGATGCGGCGTGAGGAAGGGCGCGTCCGTCTCCACGAGCAGCAGCTCGGCCGGGGCGGTCCGCAGCGCCTCGCGCAGCTCGTCGTTGGCCTTGAAGGTGACGGGGCCGGCGAAGGACATGTGCCAGCCGTGCTCGGTGCACGTGCGGGCCAGATCGGGGCCGCCGGAGAAGCAGTGGAACACCACGTGCGGGGGCAGCCCGCCGTCGGCCGCCTCCTCGAGCAGGATCCGGACGACGTCGTCGTGCGCGTCCCGGTCGTGGATCTGCAGGGCCGTACCGAGTTCGCGGGCGAGTCGGATGTGCCGGCGGAAGGACTCCTGCTGCGCCGCGTGGCCGGCCTCGTCCTGCGTCCGGAAGTAGTCGAGGCCCGTCTCGCCGACGGCGCGCACGCGGGGGTGGCGGGCGAGCTCCGCGATCTGCGCGAACGCCTCCTCGAACTCGCCGCGCTCGGCCAGGCGGGCCGCGTCGTTGGGGTGCAGCGCCACGGCCCCGAGCAGGCGGGGCTCGGCCTCGATCGCCGCGATCGTGAACCGGGCCGAGGCGACGTCGCAGCCCACCTGGACCGCCCCGGTCACGCCCACGGCCTCCGCCGCGTCCATCGCCTGGTGGACGTCCACGCGGACCAGGCCGTCGCGGAAGTCGAGGTGCGTGTGGTTGTCCACGACGGGCGCCGGCAGCGGCTCGGGTGCGGGCGGGTACTCGAGGCGCCGCCGACGTCCCGACTTCTCCTCGTGGGCGTCCCGGCGCGGGCCGCCGTCGTCGTCCGGCTGCTGGGCGGGGGCGCGGTAGGCGAGGGGGGTCTCGGATGCGTGGGCCATGCACCCCACTCTAGGGAGCCGAGCCCGCCCCCCCGACACGCCTCGGGGGCGGTATCGGGTGGTATCCGACGTGGATACCACCCGATACCGCCCCCGGAGGGCACGGATCGGCGGAGAGGTCAGGCCTTCGTGGCCGCCCACGGGTCGGCGATGCCGATGTACTGCACCGAGGTGTACTCCTCGATGCCCTCGGCGCCGCCCTCGCGGCCCAGGCCCGACTGCTTCACGCCGCCGAACGGCGCGGCCGGGTTGGAGATGACGCCCACGTTGTAGCCCATGAGGCCGAACTCGATGCTCTCGGCCACGCGGTACATCCGGGCCTGATCCTTCGTGAACACGTAGGAGGCGAGGCCGTACTCGGTGTCGTTGGCCATCTCGATGGCCTCCTCCTCGGAGGAGAAGGTCACGATCGGGGCCACGGGGCCGAAGATCTCCTGCTGGAGGATCGGGTTGCCCTTCTCCACCTTGATCGCGGTCGGCGCGTAGAAGTAGCCGTCGCCCTCGATCTTGTGGCCGCCGGTGAGCACCTCGCCGCCGGCCGCCACGGCGTCCTGGACGAGCTGGTCGATGTCGTCGCGCGCGCCCTCGTCCACGATCGGGCCGAGGGTGGACTCCGGGTCGGTGCCGCGCAGGGGCTTGAGCGCCTCGAGCTTGGCCACGAACTTCTGCGTGAACTCCTCGGCCACGTCCTCGTGCACGAGGAAGCGGTTGGCGGCGGTGCAGGCCTCGCCCATGTTGCGCATCTTCGCGGCGAAAGCGCCCTCGACGGCGGCGTCCAGGTCCGCGTCCTCGAAGACGATGAGCGGGGCGTTGCCGCCGAGCTCCATCGAGGTGCGCAGCACGTTGTCCGCGGCGTCCTTCATGAGGCGCACACCGACCGGCGTGGAGCCGGTGAAGGACACCTTGCGCAGGCGCCGGTCCTGCAGGATCGGGCTGGAGATCGACGAGGCGGAGGAGCCCGCGACGACGTTGAGCACGCCCTTGGGCAGGCCGGCCTCCTGCATCACCTGCGCGAACAGCTGGGTGGTCAGCGGGGTCAGCTTGGCGGCCTTGAGGACCATGGTGCAGCCGGCGGCGACGGCGGGGCCCACCTTGCGGGTGGCCATGGCCAGCGGGAAGTTCCACGGGGTGATCAGCAGGCACGGGCCCACCGGGCGGTGGTGGACCTGCATGCGCAGGGTGCCCTCGGGCACGGTCAGGGTGCGGCCGTAGTGGCGGCCCGCCTCCTCGGAGAACCAGCGCAGGAAGCCGTTGCCGTACGTGACCTCGCCGCGGGCCTCGGCGAGCGGCTTGCCCATCTCGAGGGTCATCAGCAGCGCGAAGTCCTCGGCGCGCTCGTTGATCAGGTCGTAGGCGCGGCGCAGGATGTCGGCGCGCTCCTTGGCCGGGGTGCGGGCCCAGTCGGCCTGCGCGGCGCAGGCGGCGTCGAAGGCGGCCATGGCGTCGTCGGAGTTCGCGTCCTGCAGGCTCGCGATGACCTTGCCGGTGGCCGGGTCCTTCACCTCGAAGGTCTTGCCGGAGGAGGCATCGCGCCACTCGCCGTCGATCAGCAGGCCGGTGGGGACGGACTCCAGCAGCGCCTTCTCGCGCTCAGCGGTCACGGTCATGATGCACCTCTTTCGGGGTCGGTGGTCGGAGGCGGCACGCCCCGCGTCCCTCAGGGGAACGGGTGGACGGCCACGGCTATTCCGACGCCGTCCGGCGGCGGTCGGCAGCGGCTCCACGGCTGATCCTAGCCAGGCCCCGGGGCCGCGCCATCGCGCATGAGCATCTGTGTAGCCGGGGACGTGTCAGCCCCGGGCCGCGAGCACCGCCTGGTAGAGCTCCCGGCTCCGCATCCCGTGGGCTCCGGCCACCGCGGCCACGGCCTCCTTGAGCCGGGTGCCGGACTCCACCAGCACCGCCACCTCGGCGACGGCGTCCGCCTCGGACGCCTCGCCCTCAGCGCCGGGCGCGGCCGGCCCGATCACCAGCACGATCTCCCCGCGGATCCCCTCCCCCGCGTGCCGCTCCGCAGCCCAGGCATGCACCTCGGCCGCGGTGCCGCGCACCACCTCCTCGTGCAGCTTGGTGAGCTCGCGGGCCACGCACACCGGCCGCTCCGCACCGAGGACCTCCACGACGACGGCCAGCGCGTCCGCCAGACGCTGTGGCGACTCGAAGGCGACCACGGTGCGTGCCTCGGTCAGCAGGGAGGTGAGCCATCGCCGTCGTTCCCCGTCCTTGCGAGGGACGAAGCCGTCGAAGGCGAACCGGTCCGTCGGCAGGCCGGAGAGGGCGAGCGCGGTGGTCACGGCGGAGGGGCCGGGCGCGCAGGTCACGGGCAGCCCCGCGGACACCGCGGCCGCCACGAGCCGATAGCCCGGGTCCGAGACCGTGGGCATGCCCGCGTCCGAGACCACCGCCACCGTGGCACCGCCCCGCACCTGGTCCAGCAGCCCCTGGGTGGAGGCCGCCTCGTTGTGCTCGTGATGGGCCACCACCCTGCCCGCCGGGGTGACGCCCAGTCCGGCGCACAGGCGCCGCGCGGTCCGGGTGTCCTCGGCGGCGATCACGTCCGCCTCCGCCAGCAGCTCACGCAGGCGCGCGGACGCGTCCCCGAGGTTGCCGATGGGGGTGGCGGCCAGGACGATGCGGCCCTCGGGCATGGGACGACCTTTCGACGGACGGACGGCTGCCCCGAGCCTACGGCCCCGGTCACCGTGCACGTCTCGCCGTCCACCCGTCCCCCTAGCATGGAGCCCGTGCCCGCCACCGCCCTCGCCCCCCGCCCCGCCGCCGTCGCGGTCGACGACGGCCCCTTCGGCGCCGCCGCCCTGCGCGCCCGCCTCGGGGTGAGTGCGGCACCCCTGACGCGGTGGCACTGGATCCTGCCGCTGCTGGTCACGGTGATCGCCGGCGTCCTGCGGTTCACGAACCTGGCCCACCCGGACCAGCTGATCTTCGACGAGACCTACTACCCCAAGGACGCCTACTCCCTCCTGGAGTCCGGCTACGAACGGCGGTGGGACGAGGACGTCAACGACGCGTTCGCGCGCGGCGAGGCGGAGCCGCTCGAGGGGGCCGCCTACGTGGTGCACCCGCCGCTGGGCAAGTGGCTGATCGGCCTGGGCATGCTCGCGTTCGGCCCGGACAACGGGGTGGGCTGGCGGTTCAGCGCCGCGGTGGCCGGCACGCTGTCCGTCCTGCTGGTCGCCCTCGCCACGCAGCACCTGCTGCGCTCGGTGTCCCTGGGCGCGGTCGCCGGGCTGCTGCTGGCCGTGGAGGGCCACCACCTGGTGATGTCCCGCATCGGGCTGCTGGACATCTTCCTCTCGTTCTTCGTGCTCGCGGCCTTCGCCGCCCTGCTGGCGGACCGCGTCCACGGGCGGCGGCTGCTCGCGGAGCGGCTCGCCCACGACGTCGCCCGGTTAGGACGCGACGCCCTGGCCAGCGGGCCGTGGCTCGGCTGGCGCCCGTGGCGACTGCTCGCAGGCGTGCTGCTGGGCGCCGGCTGCGCCGTGAAGCTCTCCGGGCTGGCGTTCATGGCGGCCTTCGGCCTGCTCACGGTCCTGTGGGACATGTCCGCGCGCCGGACCGCCGGGGTGCGGCACTGGGCGTGGGCCGGCGTCGAGAAGGACGGCCTGTACGCGTTCGTGGCCGTGGTGGGCGGCGGCCTGGTCGCCTACCTGGCCTCGTGGACCGGCTGGTTCGTCACGGAGGGCGGCTACTACCGGGACTGGCACCGGGACAACCCGCCGGAGGGCCTGCTCGCCGGGCTGGTCCCCGGTCCGCTGCGCTCCCTGTGGCACTACCACGTGGAGTCCACGACCTTCCACCAGGGCCTCACCAGCCCCCACGACTACGCCGCCAACCCGTGGACCTGGCCGTTCATGGGCCGGCCCGTGAGCTACTACTACGAGGGTGCAGAGCCCGGCGAGGGGATCTGCCCGGCGGACGCCGCGGGCGCGTGCTCGGCGGCCATCACGGACATCGCCAACCCGTTCGTGTGGTGGACGGGCCTGGCCGCCGTCCTCGTGTGCGTGTGGCTGCTGGTGCGCCACCGGGACTGGCGGGCTGGCGCCCTGCTCAGCGCCTACGTGGCCGGGCAGCTGGTGTGGTTCCTGTGGCCCGAGCGGACCATGTTCTTCTTCTACACGATCGCCTATGAGCCCTTCCTCGTGATGATGATCGCCCTGGCGCTCTCGCTGCTGCTGCGGCCGGGCCGCCGGCCCGGGCCCCGCTGGGGCTCGGCCCTGGTGCTGGCGTACGTGACGATCGCCGTCGCCGTGTCCCTGTTCTTCCTGCCCGTGTGGATCGGCGACGTCATCCCGTACGACCAGTGGCGCTGGCGGATGTGGTTCAGCAGCTGGATCTGACGGCCGCGTCGCGGGCGCGGGTGTGCCCGAATGCGCGCCGCACGTCCGAAAATGGATACGCTCGGACCGTGCAGAACCAGAGCCCCGTCCATGAGTCCGCCACCGAGCTCGTCGGCATGCCGCCGGCGGACTCCAACATCACGGACCTGATCGTCGCCTCCTGTGCCGATCGGCCGGACGCCCCCGTGTACGCCCAGCGCAACGGCGCGGGCGGCTGGGTGGACGTCCACTTCACCGCGTTCCTGACCCAGGTGCGCGCCGTGGCGGCCGGCCTCATCGCCCACGGCGTCCAGCCCGGGGACCGGGTGGGCCTGTTCTCCCCCACCTCCTACGCGTGGGCCGTCCTCGACCAGGCCGTGTGGTTCGCCGGCGCCGTCTCCGTGCCGATCTACGAGACCTCCTCCGCCCACCAGGTGGAGCACATCGTCACGGACTCGGGGCTGCGGGTGGTCGCCGTCGGCAGCGAGGAGCTCGGCGAGCGCGTCGCCGAGGCCGCCGGGCACGCGGGCGTGGACGTGGCGACGTTCCCGCTGACGGACGCGGGGCTGGCGGAGCTGGCCGAGGCCGGCGCGTTCGTGTCGGACGACGCCGTCGAGCACGCCCGCTCGCTGGCGACCCTCGCCAGCCCCGCCTCGATCGTCTACACCTCCGGCACCACCGGCCGCCCGAAGGGCGCCGTGATCACGCACGGCAACTTCGTGGGCGCGGCCATCAACGTGCTGCACTTCGCGCGCGAGGTGGTCCAGTGGTCCCCGGAGACGACGACGTCGCGCACCCTGCTCTTCCTCCCGCTGGCCCACGTGCTCGCCCACGCCGTCCAGGTCATCTGCCTCTACGCCCGCATCCAGGTGGCCCACTCCGGTTCCCCGGCCACACTGCTCGGCGACCTCGCCTCCTTCCACCCCACGTGGCTGCTGGCCGTGCCGCGCGTGTTCGAGAAGGTCGAGGCCGGCATCGAGGCCAAGGCCCAGAAGAGCGGCACCGGGCCGATCTACGCGGCCGCCAAGCGCACCGCCATCGAGTGGTCCACGGCCGTGGACGAGGCCGAGTTCGGGGACGGCCCCGGGCCCTCGGCCCTGCTGCGCGCCCGGCGCGCGCTGTTCGACCGGCTGGTCTACCGCAAGATCCGGGAGGCCCTCGGCGGCGAGGTGATCTCGTGCGTGTCCGGCGCGTCCGCCCTCTCCCCGGAGCTGGTGCACTTCTTCCGCGGCGCCGGCATTCCGATCGTGGAGGGCTACGGCCTCACGGAGACCACCGCGCCGGCCACCGTGAACATCCCCGGCGCGCACCGCGTGGGCACCGTGGGCCTGCCCGTGGCCGGGGTGACGGTGAAGATCGCCGAGGACGGCGAGATCCTCATCCGCGGCCCCGTGGTGTTCGACGGCTACCACGGCATGCCGAAGGCGTCGGCGGAGGCGATGGAGGACGACTTCTTCCGCACCGGGGACATCGGCGCGCTGGACGAGCACGGCTTCCTGCGGATCACCGGCCGCAAGAAGGACGTGATCATCACCGCCGGCGGCAAGAACGTGTACCCCACGCCCATGGAGGAGGCGCTGCGCCAGCACCGGCTCATCGAGCACGTCGTGGTGGTCGGGGAGAACCGCCCGTTCGTGGGCGCCCTCATCACCCTGGACACCGAGGCCTTCACCCAGTGGGCCCTGGACCGCGAGCTCAGCCTCACGCCGGCCGAGGCCGCGACGGACCCCACCGTGCTGGCCTCGATCCAGGAGGCGGTGGACCAGGTCAACGAGGGCGTCTCCCGCGCCGAGTCCATCCGCCGCTTCCGCATCCTGGACCACCCGTTCACCGAGGATTCCGGGCACGTCACCCAGTCCCAGAAGCTCAAGCGGACCCAGGTGATCGAGGACCACGCCGAGGACGTCGAGGCCCTCTACCGTCGCTGACCCCGCCCCCGGACGATGACGGGCCGGGAGGACGCCTCGTCCTCCCGACCCGTTCCCGGTGCCGTCCGGCGGCGGTCAGCGCACCACGGCGTCGTCCTCCCGGGCCCAGCGCAGACGGGTGCGCAGCAGCTGCTCGCGGCGGTCCGCGCTCAGCTCACGACGGCGGCGCGTGGGCCACGTGAGCACGAGCGTCACGAGGGACGCCAGCAGGGTCACCAGCCCGACCACCACGGCCGCGTCCACCCAGAACTGCTGGGGGTAGAGACGGATGAGGGCGTCCCGCACGGAGAACGTCCACGTGCCGTCCGCGAAGAACAGCGAGTGGAACCCGGCGAAGAACGTCTCCCAGCCCAGCACCGCCAGGACCGCGAGCGCGATCACCGCGAGCGGCAGCCACACGGCGCCGGCGAACAGGGCGCGGCGCACCCCGCCGGGGCTGGTGCGCAGCAGGGACGCGATGAGCAGGGCGCACACCACCACGAGCACCACGAGCGCCGCGGCGGCGATCCACAGCACGGTCTTCACATCCGTCATGTGGTCGACCTCGACCTCGGTGAAGAGCGGCGCGCCCTGGTGCGTGAGGCTGCTGAGATACCGCGGCCCGGCCAGGTTGGTCACGTAGTCCAGCCCGGCGGAGCCGTAGTGCATGCGGTCGGCGAGGGTGAAGCCGAACCGGTCCGCGGGGAACCCGGGCCGGTGGTACTCCAGCCACAGGAACACCGGGCTCGCCACGAGGCGGACGGTGGCCAGCAGCAGGGCGAGCGGGGCGAGGATCGCCAGCAGCACCTGCGCCAGGCGCGGGCCCGCCTTGGGCAGGCGCGCGCGCTCCTCCGGCGTGGGGCCCTGCAGGGCCGCCGCCTGGGCCACGGGGGCGGCCGTGCCGTCCTCGGGGTAGCGGTCAACCGGGGCGGCGGCACTCGACCCCGCCGCGCGGGCCCCGACGGCGGCGCTCAGCGGGCCGAGCTCGTCGGCGCCGGGCAGCGGCCGCCGGCCGCCCTCGGGCACGGCCCGGGAGGCGACGATGTCGCGGTCGGCGTCCGCGGCCGGGCGGCCGGCGGTGTGCTGGTCCGCGGCCGCCGCGTCCCCGCCGCGCAGCGCGGCGAGGTCCTCGGGGCTGAGCGCCGAGGTGTGCTGGGCGCCGCCGTCGTCGTCCCGGCCCATGGCGGGCAGCGCCTGGGTGCGGTTAGGGTCGTCTGCGGCGTCGTCCTCGACGAACGCGCCGTAGTCCAGTCCGGAATCGAAGTCCTCCGCCCCGGCGCGCTCGTCGCGCCCGCGGCCGGCCTGATGGGAAGCCATGCTCGTGCCTCTCTCGAGTGGGTCCGTCCGCCCGCGGGCGCCGGGGATCAGTAGCGGTAGTGGTCGGCCTTGTAGGGGCCGGCCACGTCCACGCCGAGGTACTCGGCCTGGGCCTTGGTCAGCTCGGTCAGCCCGACGCCGAGGGCGTCCAGGTGCAGGCGGGCGACCTTCTCGTCCAGCACCTTGGGCAGCGTGTAGACGCGCTTCTCGTAGTGGTCGCCGGTCAGGGCGCCGGTGCCCGTGGAGCCGCCGAAGAGCTCGATCTGCGCCATCACCTGGTTGGTGAAGGACGCGCTCATCACGAACGAGGGGTGGCCGGTGGCGTTGCCGAGGTTCAGCAGGCGACCCTCGGAGAGCACGATGATGCTGCGCTCGGCCTCCGTGCCGCCGTCCAGGGTCCACTCGTGGACCTGCGGCTTGATCTCCGTCTTCACGACGCCGGGGATGCGGGCCAGGCCGGCCATGTCGATCTCGTTGTCGAAGTGGCCGACGTTGCCCACGATGGCCTTGTCCCTCATGGCGGCCATGTGCTCGGCCATGATGATGTCCTTGCCGCCGGTGGTGGTGACGAAGATGTGGCCCTCGCCCACCACGTCCTCGAGGCGGGCCACCTGGTAGCCGTCCATCGCGGCCTGCAGCGCGCAGATCGGGTCGATCTCCGTGACGATCACGCGGGCGCCCTGGCCGCGCAGGGCCTCGGCGGCGCCCTTGCCGACGTCGCCGTAGCCGCAGACCACGGCCACCTTGCCGCCGATCAGCACGTCCGTGGCGCGCATGATGCCGTCCGGCAGGGAGTGGCGGATGCCGTACCTGTTGTCGAACTTGGACTTCGTCACGGCGTCGTTCACGTTGATCGCCGGGAAGAGCAGGCGGCCCGCCTGCGCCAGCTGGTAGAGACGCAGCACGCCCGTGGTGGTCTCCTCGGAGACGCCGCGCAGGGTGCCGGCGGTCCGGGTCCAGTGCTGCGGGTCGCGGGCCAGCGAGCGACGCAGCGTCTCGAGGATGATCCGGTACTCCTCGGGGTCCTCCTCGGTGGCGCTGGGCACGGCGCCCGCGGCCTCGAACTCGACGCCCTTGTGCACCAGCAGGGTGGCGTCGCCGCCGTCGTCCAGGATCATGTTGGGGCCGCGCTCCGGATCCTCGTCCGCACCCGGCCAGGTGAGGATCTGCGAGGCGGTCCACCAGTAGTCCTCGAGGGACTCGTTCTTCCAGGCGAACACGGGCACGCCCTGCGGGTCCTCGGGGGTGCCGGCGCCCACGACGACGGCGGCGGCGGCCTCGTCCTGCGTGGAGAAGATGTTGCAGGAGGCCCACCGGACCTCGGCGCCGAGGGCGGTGAGGGTCTCGATGAGCACGGCGGTCTGCACGGTCATGTGCAGGGAGCCGGCGATGCGGGCGCCCTTCAGCGGCTGGGTCTCCCCGTACTCCTCGCGCAGGGACATCAGCCCCGGCATCTCGTGCTCGGCCAGGCGGATCTGGTGGCGGCCCGCCTCGGCCAAGGACAGGTCCCGGACCGTGAAGTCGAACGAGGCACCGGGCACGGTGGTGCGGTTGGCGAAGGCCGGGTCGACGTCGGGGGTGCGGAACTCTGCGGAGGTCTCAGTCATGCCCTCCAGCCTAGCGATGCCCCGGACGGCACGACACGTGCCGCGTCAGTCCCCGTCACGCACCACGCGCAGCCCGGGGCGGGCCGGCGGGGCGGCCATGGGCCGGGTGGGGACCGTGCGCACTCCGCCGTCCGCGTCGAGGGCCTCGTAGTGCTCGGGCAGCTCCAGCCGCAGCACCTCCCAGCCGCGCGGGGCCGTGGTGCGCCGAGCGTGTTCGCCGCAGAGGTCGTACGTGTGCGGCTCCGCCCGGCGCGACAGGGGCCCGATGACCACCTGCGAGTCCGCGTAGTTGTACGTCAGCGTGGCCAGGGCAGGGCTCTGGCATCCGGTCTTGCTGCAGCGTCGCATGGGTCCCACGCCCGTCACCCTACTCGGCGGACGGCCCGGGGCGGTGGCCTACCATGGCGCGCATGACCGCGCCCGCCGCCTCCGATCCCCTCGACCCCCTGCCGTTCCGGGCGGGCGACGCCGCGGGGGCCGAGCCGGGCGTCGAGGGCGGCCCGGCCGAGGCCGGCGTCTCCTCCCCCGCGGGGCGCGGCGGCCGGGACCGCCGTGGCCGAGGGCTGCGGCATCCGCGCCCGTTCGGTGCGCGCTCGGAGCGGGGCCGGGGCGAGGCGCTGCTGACCGCCGTCGAGAAGGCGGTGGACCGGCTGGGCTCCCTGGACGCGCCCGGGCTGCGGCACGTGACCGCGCGGGTGGAGCGCATCCCGGACCGGCTCGACGAGCGGCTGCGCGAGCTGCACGCCGGCCGGGAACGGGATGAGGAGGCGCTGTTCGCGCGGGCCGAGCGGCAGGGCCGGGACGGGGTGCTGATCACCCTGTTCGAGCGGCCGCTGCGGGACGCGGCCGACCCGGCCGACCTCGAGGGGGCCGTCTACGGGGTGGCGCTGAGCCGTTGCGCCGACGCGCTGGGCGTGGACCCGCAGGTGCTCGACCCCAGCTGGGGCCGCGGCTGAGCCCGGGCCGGGCGGTCCGCACCGGGCACCGCGCCCGGTGGACGGGCGCCGCGCGTCAGGCGCGGGCGCGGCGCAGGCGGCGACGCTCGCGCTCGGAGAGCCCGCCCCAGATGCCGAAGCGCTCGTCGTTCGCCATGGCGTACTCCAGGCACGCGTCCTTGACGGTGCAGGCCTCGCACACACGCTTGGCGTCCCGCGTGGAGCCGCCCTTCTCCGGGAAGAACGCCTCGGGGTCCGTCTGCGCGCACAGGGCGTCCGCCTGCCAGGCCAGCTCGCCCTCGACGGGCTCGGTGGTCACGCCCGGGATGGCGGCCCAGTCCTGGGAGACGGGCGCGGCCTCGACCGGACGCGCGTCACCGGGGAAGAGGGCGGTGACGGTGGCGGCCGGGGTGCCGGTCTCGCCGTCGAGGTCGTGGGCGGTGAGGAAGGCGGTCGCCTGATCCTCGAGGCTCGCGCCGGCGACGCCGGCCTGCGGGTCGGCGGGGTCGAGGAACCAGTCGCTGGGGACGCTCCGCGGACGAGGCGCCGGCGCGGGATCGGCGCGGTGCGCGTCCTCGACTCGCTGGGTCTGCTCCATGTGTGACGCCTCTTCCCGGGATCGACGTGGCGGCTGTGGGCCGGGTGACAATGCGGTCCGCGCGGGTGCCGGGCAAGCCGGCGGGCCCCTCCTGGCGGGACCGTTGGCCCGGGTTCATTACATCGGTGTGATTCATGCCGAGTCAAACCGAGCGGGTGCCACACTGGGCCCATGGTCTCCCTCTCCGCACCCCGGTCCACCGGCCCCCTCGTGCTCCGCCTCGCCTCCTCCCCGCGGCCCGCGCTCGTCCAGGAGCCGGGGGCCCCGGACGAGCCCGGCGCGGTGGACCAGCGCATCGAGCTCTCGGGCCGCGTGACCGTGAACTGGGCCGCCAAGTTCGCGGGCCTGCTCGGCGCCGAGGGCATCGGCGCGGGCGACGCCGTCGCCCTGGACCTGCCCGTCCACTGGCTCTCCCACGCCCTCGCCCTCGGCGTGCTCTGCGCCGAGGCCGAGCCCGCCCTCGAGGGCGACTCCCCCGCCGCCGTCCTCACGGACCGGCCCGAGGCGTGGCCGGACCCGTCCGTGGCCGTGTTCGCCGTCGCCCTGCCGCGCGGCCTCGAGCCCGAGTTCGACGGCCCAGCCGTCGACCCGGCCGTCGTAGACGTGGCCGCCGAGATCCGCGCCCAGCCGGACGCCCTGCCCGGCCCCGTGGACCACGTGCGGCCCGCGTCGATCCCGGCCGGGGCCGACGTCGCCCCGGACGACGACGGCCCGCGCCCCCGCCTGACGTGGGCGGGAGTGCGGGCCGCGCTGGAGGCGTGGGACGCGGGCCGGGCGGTGACCGTGCGCCCCTGACGGGGCGGCGGGGTCAGGCGGGGACGCTCAGACCCCGGCGTCGGGGGCGCGGTGCCGGCCGTGCGGAGGCAGCTGGTCCTCGCGCAGCACGGGCATCTGACCGGTGATGATCGCGAGGTCGTTGGCGAAGCCGGGCTCCACGTCCAGCTTCTCCTTGAACACCCAGAACCGGTAGGCGAAGTAGCGGAACACGGTGCCGAAGAACAGGCCGATCACGTTGCCGGCGATGAACAGGCCGGTCGGGTCGGTCACGCCCAGCAGGTACTGCGCGATCGCCACGCAGCCGGCCTGGATCCCCAGCCCGATCGCGTTCATGATCAGGAACATCACGAGCTCGCGCGTCTTGTTCGAGGAGCGCTTGTCCCGGAACGTCCAGTAGCGGTTGGCGACCCAGCTGAACAGGGTGGCGACGACGCCGCCCACGATCTTGGCCTTGACGTTGGACCCCTCGAGCGGGCCGGTCATCATCCACCAGAAGACGAGCGAGTCCACCACGAACGCGGCCGCACCGACGGTGCCGAACTTGGCCACCTCCCGCCACAGCAGGGAGACCATCCCGGTCAGGCGGCCCCAGAGATCGGACAGCATGGGCGTGGACTCCTCTGGTTCGGGACGGGGGTGTGCACGCGGGCCGGACCCGCGCAGGGCTGGGGAACACTGTAGCCGCGCCCCCGGCGCGCGACCTCCTCGGATCCGGCGTCGGCCGCCCCTCCGTGACGGAGTTCTCAGCCGGTCCGACTACCCTGTCCGGGTGACTTCCCCTCGACTCGGTGTGATCGGTGGCGGGCAGCTGGCCCGCATGATGGCGGGCGCCGCCGCGGAGCTCGGCGTGCCCTTCCGCGTGCTCGCGGAGGCCCCGGACGCGTCAGCGGCCCAGGTCGCCCCCCACGTGGTCGGCGACCACGCGGACCTGGCGGACCTGCGTGCGTTCGCGGCCACGGTGGACGTGGTCACCTTCGACCACGAGCACGTGCCCACCGAGCACCTGCGGGCCCTGCAGGAGGCCGGCGTCGCCGTGCGCCCCGGCCCCGAGGCGCTGCAGCACGCCCAGGACAAGCTGGTCATGCGCGCCGCCGTCGAGCGGCTGGGCCTGCCGAACCCGGCGTGGGCGCCGGTCGATGACCTCGAGGCCGTCCTCGCCTTCGGCGACGAGCACGGCTGGCCGATGATCCTCAAGACCGCCCGCGGCGGCTACGACGGCAAGGGCGTGCTCACGCTCGACGACGCCGACGACGCCCGCGCCTCCGCCGCGGACGGCACCCTGGCCGCGTGGCTCGGCGCCGGCATCGCCCCGCTGCTGGCCGAGGCCCTCGTCCCCTTCTCCCGTGAGCTCTCCGCGCAGGTGGCGCGCACCCCCTCCGGTGAGGTGGCCGTCTACCCCGTCGTCGACTCGGTCCAGGTGGCCGGCGTGTGCGACCTCGTGGTCGCCCCGGCCCAGGACCTCGACCCGGCCGTCGCCGCGGCCGCGACCGCCGCGGCCGTCCGCCTCGCCGAGGAGCTGGACGTCACCGGCATGCTCGCGGTCGAGCTGTTCGAGACGCCGGGGGTCGGCCCGGGCTTCCAGGTGAACGAGCTGGCCATGCGCCCCCACAACTCCGGCCACTGGTCCATGGACGGCGCCGTCACCGGCCAGTTCGAGCAGCACGTCCGCGCCGTGCTCGACCTGCCGCTGGGCGAGACGACCCCCCGCGGGGCCGGCGTCGTGATGAAGAACGTCCTCGGCGGCGCCCGCGAGGACCTGCACGCCGGCAGCGTCGCGGCCCTCGCCGCCCACCCGCAGGCCAAGGTCCACCTCTACGGCAAGGACGTGCGCCCGGGCCGCAAGGTCGGTCACGTCAACGTCGTCGCGGACCACGGCCTCAGCCTCGAGGAGGCCGTGCGGACCGCCGAGTCCGCCGCCGCACTCCTGCGCGACGACGCCCCCACCACCGGCACCGAGACGGAGGCCCGCCCATGACCGCCACGCCCCAGACCCCCGCCCAGCCCCTGCAGGACGACGCCCCGGTCGTCTCCGTCGTGATGGGCTCCGACTCCGACTGGCCCGTGATGAGCGCGGCCGCCGAGGCCCTGCGCGAGCTCGACGTGCCCGTCGAGGTCGGCGTGGTCTCCGCGCACCGCATGCCCCACGAGATGGTGGAGTTCGGCGCCCGCGCGCACGAGCGCGGCATCCGCGTGATCGTGGCCGGCGCGGGCGGCGCGGCCCACCTGCCCGGGATGCTCGCCGCCGTCACCCCCCTGCCCGTGATCGGCGTACCCGTGAAGCTCAAGAGCCTGGACGGGATGGACTCCCTGCTCTCGATCGTCCAGATGCCCGCCGGTGTGCCGGTGGCCACCGTCTCCATCGACGGCGCCCGCAACGCCGGCCTGCTGGCCGCCCGCATCCTCGCCTCGGCCGACACCGCGGAGGGCGACCGCCTGCGCGCCGCCCTCGCCGAGCACGCCGACGAGCTCAACGCCCAGGCCCGGGCCAAGGGGGCCCGCCTGCGCGAGCGGATGGCCGCCGACCGCTGATGTCGTCCGCCACCGGATCCGTGCCCGCCGGTCACGCGCAGCCCGACCCGCTCCGAGATCCACGCGTCGCCTCCCCCACCGAGCGCACCCGCCGGGCGCTGATCCTCACCGCCCTGACCCTGCTGGTCCCCGGCGGCGCCCAGCTCGTCGCCGGCAGCCGCCGGCTCGGCCGCGTGGCGCTGCGGGTCACCGTCACCGTGTGGGCCGTGCTGATCCTCGGGCTGCTGTGGTGGCTGGTCTCCCGCGCGAGCCTGATCTCGCTCATGGCCCGGGACGGCGTGCTGCTCGGGCTGGCGGTGGTCCTGGCGGCGCTGGCGGTGGGCTGGGCGGTGCTGTGGGTGGACACGTTCCGGCTGATCCGGCCGCACCTGCTCGCCCCCGGCGCGCGGAAGATCACGGCGGCGGTCACCGCGCTCGCGCTCGTGCTCACCAGCGGCGCCCTGCTCTACGGCGGCTGGGCGGCGAACACGAGCCGCGGGGCGCTCGGCGAGGTCTTCCAGGAGGGGCCGGCCGTCCCGGAGGCCGAGGGCCGCTACAACATCCTGGTCCTGGGCGCGGACGCCGGCGAGGGCCGCCAGGGGCTGCGCCCGGACTCCATGCACGTGGTCTCCGTGGACGCCCGCACCGGCGCCATCGTGATGTTCTCCCTGCCCCGCAACCTCCAGAACGCGCCGTTCGTCGAGGGCTCCCCACTGTGGGACGTGTACCCGAACGGCTTCGACTGCGGCGACGAGTGCATCCTCAACGCCCTCTACACGGACGTGGAGGAGCATCACGCAGACCTCTACCCGGACGCCGAACACCCCGGCGCCGAGGCCATGAAGGACGCCGCCGGCGGCATCCTCGGCCTGGACGTCTCCGGCTACGCCCTCATGGACATGGGCGGCTTCGCCCAGCTGATCGACGCCATGGGCGGGGTGGACGTCGTCAGCGGCGGCTACGTGGTGCACCGCGGCGTCCGGCCCGACGGCGCCTGGGGCAACATCTGGTGGGAGCCGGGCACCCACCACTTCAACGGCGACGACGCGCTCGCCTTCGCCCGCTCCCGGCACTGGTCCACCGACTATGCCCGCATCCGCCGGCAGCAGTGCATGCAGGCGGCGATGCTGGAGCAGTTCAGCCCCGCCACCGTGCTCACCCGCTTCGAGGGGATCCTCGCGGCGGGCGAGCAGATCGTGACCACCGACCTGCCGCAGTCCCAGCTCGGCACGTTCGCGGACCTCGCCGAGCGCTCGCGCGGCCAGAAGATGCGGCGGCTGACCATCGGCCCGCCCGACTTCGGCGACACGGGCACCCACTTCACCACCTACCCCGACTACGACCTCGTCCACCGCCGCGTGGACGAGATGCTGGCCGCCGAGTCCGCGACCGCCGGATCGGAGCCGACCGGGGTCTCGGCGACGCCGTTGCTCACCGTGCTGGCCGTCGTCGCGCAGGAGACGGAGGCCCCCGACGTCGACGAGGACGACCCGGCCACGTGGCCGGCCCCGCCGACCCGCTCCGACGGCGAGCCCTTCACCGCCGAGGACCTGATGACGGCCGAGGACCTGGGCCAGGAGGACGTGCTGAACCACGCGTCCTCGACGAACGGGCTGTGCGTCCCCGCCCCGTGAGGCGCGACGCGCGGGCCGACGGGCTGACCTAGGCTGGGCGCATGCACGTCCTGAAGCCCGTGATCCGTGACTACGCCTGGGGCTCCCCCACGCTCCTCGCCGACCTGCAGGGACGCGAGCCCACCGGCCGCCCCGAGGCCGAGCTGTGGCTGGGCGACCATCCGGGCGCCCCGTGCGTCGCCGTCGTGGCGGACGGCGCCCACGTCGGCCTGGACGAGGTGGTGGCCGGGGACCCCGAGCACTGCCTCGGGCCCGCCGCACCGGAGGGCCGTCTGCCCTTCCTGATGAAGCTGCTCGCCGCGGGCGCCCCGCTGTCCATCCAGGCGCACCCCACCCTGGAGCAGGCCCGCGCGGGCTTCGCCGCGGAGGAGGCCGCCGGCGTGCCGGTCGACGCCCCGGAGCGCAACTACAAGGACGCGAACCACAAGCCGGAGATGCTGCTCGCGCTGACCCCCTTCTCGGCGATGTGCGGCTTCCGCTCCCCCGAGGTCTCCTCGGACAGCTTCGAGGCCCTGGCCCGTGCCCTCACGGAGCGGGCGGACGGGGACACGTCCGCCGTCGCCATCGCCGCCGCCCGGATCAGCCAGGCCCTCGCCGCCGGGGACCTCGAGGACGCGTTCACCTCGATCCTCGACCCGGACTCCGTGTGGGGCGCCCCCGGCGCCGTGGCGCAGGTCGTGGACGTGCTGCGGGCTGCGCCGGACCTGGCCGAGCGCGACCCCTCGCTGGCCACGGCCCTCGAGGCCGCCCAGCACCACCCGGACGACCCCGGCGTGGTGGTGGCCATCCTGCTCAACCGCGTGGACCTGGCCCCGGGTCAGGCCATCCATCTGCCCGCCGGCAACGTGCACGCGTACCTGCACGGGCTGGGCGTGGAGGTCATGGCGGCCTCGGACAACGTGCTGCGCGGCGGACTCACCCCGAAGCACATGGACGTGCCCGAGCTGCGCCGCGTGGTCACCTTCGAGGCGCTGCCGGTGCCC
Organism: Micrococcus sp. Alg238-R198; assembly: GCF_900537135.1. Classification (NCBI taxonomy): domain Bacteria; kingdom Bacillati; phylum Actinomycetota; class Actinomycetes; order Micrococcales; family Micrococcaceae; genus Micrococcus; species Micrococcus sp. Alg238-R198. The sequence goes on along the minus strand of NZ_UNRH01000008.1, from coordinate 71,195 downwards.
TCCACCGAGCCCGAGCGCGTGGCCGACTCCGTGGTGGCCTTCCGCCCGCCGTTCGAGGAGTTCGAGCTGCTCCAGGCCACGCTCGAGGACGACGCCGTCCACGGGCTCGACGTGCACGGGCCCGGGATCGCGGTGGTCACCCGCGGCACGGCGAGCCTGGCCCTGGCAGGCCAGGAGATCGAGCTGGGCCCGGGCGAGGCCGTGTTCCTGCCCGCAGCGGAGACGGCGTCCGGCCCGCTGGCCGTCCGCGCCGCGGCCGGCGCCCCGGCGACGGTGCACGTGGCCGGCCTGCCGCGGGGCTGAGCCCGGCAGACCGGCCCGCGGGCTCAGCGGGCGTCGCGGTCCCCCAGCCACTTGGACCACTTCTTCACGTCGTGCTCGGCGTCCACGGTGCGGACCGTGCCGGACGACGAGCGCATCACGATGGACTGCGTGTGCACGCGGCCGTCGGCGAAGCGCACACCGCGCAGCAGGTCGCCGTCGGTGATGCCGGTGGCCGCGAAGTAGCAGTGGTCGGAGGTGACCAGCTCGTTCGTGGTCAGCACCGCGTCGAGGTCGAGGCCGGCGTCGAGGGCCTTCTGCTTCTCGGCGTCGTCGGTGGGGGCCAGGCGACCCTGGATGATGCCGCCGGTGGCCTTGATCGCGCACGCGGTGACGATGCCCTCGGGGGTGCCGCCGATGCCCATCATCATGTCCACGCCGGTGTCCGGGCGGGCGGCGGCGATGGCGCCGGCGACGTCGCCGTCCAGGATGAACTTCACCCGGGCGCCGGCCTGGCGGATCTCCTTGACCAGGCCCTCGTGGCGGGGGCGGTCCAGCACGCACACGGTCACCTGGGAGACGGGCTTGTCCAGGGCCTTGGCCACGAGGTTCACGTTCTGCTTCACCGGCAGGCGCATGTCCACGAAGTCGGCGGCCTCGGGGCCCACCACGAGCTTGTCCATGTAGAACACGGCCGACGGGTCGAACATGGTGCCGCGCTCGGCCACCGCGAAGACGGAGAGCGCGTTGTTGTAGCCCATGGCGGTCAGGCGGGTGCCGTCGATCGGGTCCACGGCCACGTCCACGGCGGCGCCGGAGCCGTCGCCGACCCGCTCGCCGTTGAACAGCATGGGGGCCTCGTCCTTCTCGCCCTCGCCGATCACCACGGTGCCGTCCATGGCCACGGTGTCCATGAACGCGCGCATCGCGTCCACCGCGGCGCCGTCCGCCTTGTTCTTGTCCCCGTAACCCACCCAGGGGCTCGCGGCGATGGACGCCGCCTCGGTCACCCGCACCAACTCCATGGCCAGGTTGCGGTCCGGGACGTGATTCTCGTAGCCGGTCTTCTCCGAGGACGCGCTGGTCATCGCTGCTCCGATCCTTGCTCGCGGCGCTCCGTCCGCACGGGACGGGGCGTGAGGGCGGCTCTGCCCCGGCCCTCATCCTACGGGGGCGGTCTCCCGCGGGTGGCACAATGCTGACCGTGAGCTCCGCCGACCCCCACTCCCCCGCCCCCCGCCCCGTCCTGACCGCCACGCAGGCGCAGCGGGCCCGGCAGCCGTGGATGGCCATGGTGCTCTCCCTGGTGGCTCTGCTGGCGATCGTGGCCGTGGTCCTCCTGCTCAACCCGGAGCCGCCGCAGCGGCCCCGCGAGGACCGCGTCGACGTCGCCGCCGAGGCCGCCACGGTCCCCCACGACGACGGCGACCTGCCGGCCCTGGCGCCCGAGGTGCCGGAGTCCTGGTACGCCAACTACGCCCGCCTGCAGAAGCTGGACGGCGTCTCCACGTGGGACGTCGGCTGGGTGGTCACGGACACGGTGTTCGCGGGCCTGCAGCAGGCCGAGGACGTCGACCCCACCTGGGTGAGCCTGCGGGTGGACCAGGTCCCGGCGTCGCAGACGATCGAGATCGACGGGATCGCGTGGGACCTCCACGCCGATCCGACGAAGCCGGAGCGACGGCTCGTGGCGGAGGTGGACGGCAGCACCGTGGTGCTGACCACCACCGGCGACCGCGCCGTCCTCGAAGACCTGGCGCACGGCGTCGCGAAGGAGACCCGATGACCCCCCACACCCGCCCCGAGACGACACCGGCCCCCGACGTCGTCGTCCCCACCTCCGACCTGACCCCCGCGGAGGCGTGGGAGGTCCTCGTCGAGGGCAACCGCCGCTTCGTGGCGGGCGAGCCGAGCCACCCGAACCAGAACGCCGAGCGCCGCAGCGGGCTGACGGCCGGCCAGGCCCCGGTCGCCGTGATATTCGGCTGCGCCGACTCGCGCCTGGCGGCCGAGATCATCTTCGACCTGGGCCTCGGCGACGTGTTCGTGGTGCGCACGGCCGGCCACGTGATCGACGACGCCGTGCTGGGCTCCATCGAGTACGGCGTGGACGTGCTGGAGATCCCGCTCGTCATCGTCCTGGGCCACAACTCGTGCGGCGCCGTCACGGCGACGGTCGAGTCCTACATCTCCGGCACCATGCCGCGCGGCTTCGTGCGCCCCCTCGTGGAGCGCATCATCCCGTCCGTGCTGGCCGGGCGCCGCCGCGGTCTGGAGGAGGTCGACGAGTTCGTGGCCGAGCACGTGGACCAGACCTGCGACCACCTCCTGGAGACCTCGCAGTCCGTCCGCGCGGCCGTCGAGTCGGGGCGCACCGCCGTCGTCGGGCTCACCTACTCGCTGTCCGAGGGCACCGCGCGACCGGGCCGCGTGCACGGCGACCTGGCGGTCTGACGACGTCGGGCGTCCGGTGCGGCACCGGGCGCCCGCGCCGTCCTAGGATGTGACCATGACCGCAGAGAACACCGATCAGCAGTTCCGCATCGAGCACGACACCATGGGCGAGGTGAAGGTGCCGGTGAACGCGCTCTACCGCGCCCAGACCCAGCGCGCCGTGGAGAACTTCCCGATCTCCGGCAAGACCCTCGAGCCGGCCCACATCCATGCCCTGGCCCAGATCAAGAAGGCCGCGGCCAAGGCGAACGCCGAGCTGGGCATCATCTCGCAGGAGCGCGCGGACGCCATCGTCGCCGCCGCGGACCAGGTCATCGCCGGCGACCACGACGACCAGTACCCGATCGACGTGTTCCAGACCGGCTCCGGCACCTCCTCGAACATGAACACCAACGAGGTGCTCGCCACCCTCGCCACCCGTGCCCTCCAGGAGGCCGGCTCCGAGGACGAGGTGCACCCCAACGACCACGTCAACGCCTCCCAGTCCTCGAACGACGTGTTCCCGACCTCCGTGCACGTGGCCGTCACCGCCGCCCTCGTGAACGACCTCGTCCCGGCGCTGGACCACCTGGCCGTCTCCCTCGAGAAGAAGGCGGAGGACTTCGCCGGCATCGTGAAGTCCGGCCGCACCCACCTCATGGACGCCACCCCGGTGACCCTGGGCCAGGAGTTCGGCGGCTACGCCGCGCAGGTCCGCTACGGCATCGAGCGCATCCAGTCCGCGCTGCCGCGCGTGGCCGAGGTCCCGCTCGGCGGCACCGCCGTGGGCACCGGCATCAACACGCCCCAGGGCTTCTCCGCCCGCGTGATCGAGCTGCTCGCCGAGGAGACCGGCCTGCCGCTGACCGAGGCCCGCAACCACTTCGAGGCCCAGGCCAACCGTGACGGCCTCGTGGAGGCCTCCGGTCAGCTGCGGAACATCGCGTACTCGATCATGAAGATCAACAACGACCTGCGGTGGATGGGCTCCGGCCCGAACACCGGCCTCGGTGAGATCGCCCTCCCGGACCTGCAGCCGGGCTCCTCGATCATGCCGGGCAAGGTCAACCCCGTGATCTGCGAGGCCGCGATCATGGTGTGCGCCCAGGTGATCGGCAACGACACCACCGTCGCCCTGTCCTCCACCAACGGCGCGTTCGAGCTCAACGTGGGCATCCCCGTGATGGCCGCCAACCTGCTCGAGTCGATCCGCCTGCTGGCCAACACGACGCGCGTCATGGCGGACATGATGATCGACGGCATCGAGGCCAACGAGGAGCGCTGCGCCTTCCTCGCCGGCGCCTCGCCGTCCATCGTGACCCCGCTGAACAAGGTGATCGGCTACGAGGCCGCCGCCAAGATCGCCAAGCACTCCGTCGCGAACAAGATGACCGTGCGCGAGGCCGTCGTGGACCTCGGCTACGTCGAGCGCGGCGAGGTCACCGAGGAGCAGCTGGACAAGGCCCTGGACACCATGTCCATGACCCACCCGGAGTGATCCGGCGGATCCGGTGAGCGGCGCGACGCCGTCTCCCGGACCACGACGACGAGCGGCCGTCCTCCCGTGCGGAGGGCGGCCGTCCGTGGTTCACGCCAGCACCAGCACTCCGGCGGCCGCCGCCACCATCGCCGGCCCGAACGGCAGCGCCGTCCGCCCCGTCGCCCGGCCCGCGAGCACCAACAGCCCCGCCACGACGCCGCCGAGCAGGATCGCGCCCACCCCGGCGGCGAGCACCGCCGTCGGGCCGAGCACCCCCGTGTACACGCCCAGCCCGCCGGCCAGCTTCACGTCGCCCATCCCGAGGCCGCCGCGGCTGAGCACGTGCAGCGCGAGCATCGCCACGGTGTAGCCGAGACCGCCCAGCAGGCTGCAGAGGGCCAGGTCACCCCGGCCCGCCAGCAGCGCTCCCCCGGTCATCATCGTCAACCCGCCCAGCGCCAGCCGCAGCGTCCATCGGTTCGGCAGCCGATGTTCGCGCAGGTCCGTGCGCACGAGCACGCCCGTGCACACCGCGAACCACACCAGTCCCAGGGACCACAGCACCGCCGTCGCCGGCGCGCCGTGCGTCCACGCCCATCCCACCCCGCTCATGCGCCCAGCCTAGGTCGGGCGGCGCACCCGCCGGGTCGCCGTCCACAGGGCGATCCGGCCACCTCGCGTTCACGGTCCGGCCACCCGGTGTTCTGCCCACAGCGCAACCGGAGCCGCCCATTGCGACGAGCCCTCGCGTGGGTCTACTGTGAAGTCACGAGCTTCCGGCCGTCTGATGGACGTACGGGGCTCACACAGACCCCATGGCCTCAATCCCGTTTCAAAGGGGCCATGGTGGCGGGCTTCCTCGGTCCCCCATCCCCCCCTCCGCGGGGCCGAGCACCCCCGCCGGGGGCCGCTGCTTCGGCAGCGGCCCCTTTTTCATGCCCGGCTCAGGCTCGGCCCTCCTCCAGCAGGTCCGTGACCAGCGCGGCGATCGGGGAGCGCTCGGAACGGGTCAGCGTCACGTGCCCGAACAGCGGGTGGCCCTTGAGGCGCTCCACCACGGCCGCGATGCCGTCGTGCCGGCCCACGCGCAGGTTGTCCCGCTGGGCGACGTCGTGGGTCAGCACCACCTTCGAGTTGCGGCCCATCCGGCTCAGCACCGTGAGCAGCACGTTCCGCTCGAGCGACTGCGCCTCGTCCACGATCACCCACGCATCGTGCAGCGAGCGGCCGCGGATGTGCGTCAGCGGCAGGATCTCCAGCATCCCGCGGTCCACCACCTCGTCCACCACGGACGGGGAGACGAGCGCGCCCAGGGTGTCGAACACGGCCTGCGCCCACGGGCCCATCTTGTCGCCCTCGGAGCCGGGCAGGTAGCCCAGGTCCTGGCCGCCGACGGCGTACAGCGGGCGGAACACGACCACCCTGCGGTGCTCGCGGCGCTCCATCACGGCGTCGAGGCCCGCGCACAGCGCCAGCGCGGACTTGCCGGTGCCCGCGCGGCCGCCGAGGGAGACGATGCCCACGCTCGGATCCGTCAGCAGCTCGATGGCCAGCCGCTGCTCTGCGGAGCGGCCGTGCAGGCCGAACACGTCGCGGTCCCCGCGCACCAGGCAGGCTCGGCCGCCCTCGCCGACCCGGGCCAGAGCGGAGCCCCGGGGCGCGGTGAGCACCAGCCCCGTGTTGACCGGCAGGCGGTCCGCCTCGGCCGGGGCCTCCTCCGGCCCGGTCTCGACGCCCGTGCCGGTCAGGGTCCCCAGCGGGACGCCGGCCAGGTCGACCTCGCCGTCGTCGTAGAGGGCGTCCAGCCGCTCCTGCGCCACGCTGAGGGAGACGGTGCCGCGCCAGCCCGAGTCACGCACGAGCTCGTGGCGGTACTCGTCCGCGGCGAGGCCCATGGCCGCCGCCTTCACGCGCATCGGCAGGTCCTTGGACACGACCGTGACCGTGGCGCCCTCGTCCGCGAGCGCCTTCGCGACGGCGAGGATGCGGGAGTCGTTGTCCGTGCCGCGGATGCCCAGGGGCAGCACGTCCACGGACACGTGGTTCAGTTCGATCCGCAGCGCGCCGCCCTCGGGGGTGATCGGCACGGGCTGGTCCAGCGCGCCGTGGCGGCCGCGCAGATCGTCGAGCAGGCGGAGGGCCGTGCGCGCGTAGTAGCCGAGGTCGGGGTCGGCGCGCTTGGCCTCGAGCTCCGAGACCACCACGAGCGGCAGGACCACCTCGTGCTCGGCGAAGTGCAGCAGGGCGCGCGGGTCCGAGAGCAGCACGGACGTGTCCACCACGTAGGTCCGCAGGCCGGTCGCCTCCGCCGCCCCCGCCTCGGCACGCGCCTGGCCCGGCCGGCTCGACGGCTCCTGCCGGGTCTGCGCGTGCTCCACGAGCTCTGCCACCATGTCTGCCTCCTGTGCCGGTGAACCGTGCGGACGGGGGTCCGCCCACGGTCCACGTTAGGAAGCGGCGTCGTCCGCCGGGTCCCGGCACGGTGAACCCGGGATGAAGTCGCGGTGACGGTCCGTCCCGGCCCCGCCACGGTCCCCGAGGGCCAGTGCTCCCTACACTGGAGACGCGCCGCCGACGTCCCGACGGCCGCCCGCTCCCCGTCCCCAGGAGGGCCCATGAGCATGCACCGCCCGTCCCCCGGCCTGCCCGATCTGCCGGGCGGCCCGGCCCCCGCCCCGACCCTGGCCGAGCGCGCCGGCGGCCGCCTGCTGGGCGCCGTCGCGCCCACCGCCGTGCTGATCGCGGCCATGTGGGTCGCGCAGGTCGTGCTGATCTTCCTCGGCCGGGTGATCATCCCCGGCGTGGGCCTGATCCCGCGACGCCTCGGCGGCCTCGACGGGGTCCTGTTCTCCCCCGTGCTGCACGCCGGCTGGGCCCACCTGATCGGCAACACGACGGCGCTGCTCGTCCTCGGTCCGCTGGCCGCCCTGGTCTCGCGTCGGCCGGTGGCCCTGCTCGTCTGCGCCTGGCTGGGCTCGGGCCTGCTGACCTGGGTGATCGGCACCCCCGGAGTGCACATCGGCGCCTCCGGGATCGTGTACGCGCTGATCGCGTTCCTGATCGTCTACGGGATCGCGGTGCGGCGGATCGGGGCGGTCGTCGTCTCCGTGCTCGTCGCGCTCACGCACCTGGGCTCGAGCCTGATCGGCCTGCTGCCGGCCCCCGGCATCTCGTGGACCGGCCACCTGGCCGGGGCCGTCGTCGGGGTGCTGCTGGGCCTGTGGTGGGGCCGCGCCGACCGTCAGGTGCCGAACCGGCGCTGACGGCTGCCGTAGTCGCGCAGGGCGCGCAGGAAGTCGACCTTGCGGAACGCGGGCCACATGGCCTCGCAGAAGTAGAACTCCGAGTAGGCGGACTGCCAGAGCAGGAACCCGGAGAGCCGCTGCTCCCCGGACGTGCGGATGACCAGGTCCGGGTCCGGCTGGCCGCGCGTGTAGAGCCGGTCCGCGATCTGCTCGACGGTGACGGACTCGGCCACCTCCGCCGCGCTGTGGCCCAGGGCGTGCTCGTCCCGCAGCAGCTCGCGCACGGCGTCGAGGATCTCCTGGCGGCCCCCGTAGCCCACGGCCACGTTCACGTGCACGCCGTCGTGGCCCTTGGTCTGCTCGGCCACCTCGGCGAGCCGTCGCGCCATGGGCTCGGGGAGCAGGTCCACCGCGCCGACCGGCTGCACGCACACGGGGGCGCGGCCCTCGGCCGGCTGGGCGAGGCGCTCCGCCGTCGTCTGGATGATCTTCAGGAGCGGGGCGAGCTCCTCCGCCGGACGCCGCAGGTTCTCGGTGGAGAGCATGTAGAGCGTGACCACGGGGATGCCGGCCTCGTCGCACCAGCCGATGAAGTCGAGGATGCGCTCAGCTCCGGCCTGGTGGCCCTGCTGCGTGGACGCCCCGAACGCGCGGGCCCAGCGACGGTTGCCGTCCACCAGCACGCCGATGTGCTGGGGCAGGCGCTCCGGGTCCAGGCCGCGCGTCAGCCGCCGCTCGTACAGGCGGTAGAAGGCCTCGGGTCGACCCACGGCGCGCTCCCCTCTCGGACGGTCCTGCGAGCCTCCAGGATACGCGCGCGGCACACAGCGACCATCCCGTGCCCCGGCCCCGGGCCGACCGACGACAATGGAGGCATGGACCCTGTGACACCCCTCCGCGAGACCGACGCCGCCCGTCGCCTGCGCTGGCGCATCGAGCGCATCCGCGACCCCGACCATCCGCTGTACAAGCCCCGACTGCGCGGTTGGATCCACGCGGTCATGGCGCCGCTGACGCTGGCGGCCGGCATCGTGCTCATCGTGCTCGCGCCGACCGCGACGCTGCGGTGGGCCAGCGCGGTCTACACCGTGACGGGCCTGCTGCTGTTCGCGGTCTCGGCGACGTACCACCTGGTGCAGTGGAACGAGGTGGTCTCCCGTGTCCTCAAGCGGTTGGACCACACGAACATCATGCTGGTCATCGCCGGCACCTACACGCCGCTCTCCCTGGCCCTGCTGGCTCCGGACCGGGCGCGGGTGCTGCTCACCCTGGTGTGGGTGGGGGCCGTGGCCGGCGTCGCGTTCCGGGTGCTGTGGACGGATGCCGCGCGCTGGCTCTACACGCCGGTGTACGTGGTGCTCGGGCTGGCGGCGCTGCTGTACCTGGGCGACTTCTTCGCCGCGGATGCGGCGGCGGGGTGGCTGATCGTGGCCGGCGGCGTCGCGTACATCACGGGCGCGGTCTGCTACGCGCTGCAGGCCCCCACGATCCACCGCGAGTGGTTCGGCTTCCACGAGCTGTTCCACGCCTTCACGGTGGCCGGCTTCGTGTGCCACGCCGTCGCCATCTACCGGGCGGTGCTCGTCGTCGCCTGAGCGTGTCGAGGAAGGGGGTCTGCGCCCCGCCGGGCAGCGCCGAGGCCCGCAGACGCGCCGCTACGGTCATGCCGTAGCGGCGCGTCTGCGGGCCTCAAGGGTTCGGGCGTGGAGTCTCCGGCGTCGAGTCTCGGGCGTGCACGGGCCCGACGACGGTCAGTCGCGTCCGGTGTCCGGGGCCTGGGGCTCCGGGGCCGGCTCCTGGAGGTAGCCGGGGTACTTCTCCTGCAGGCGGCGCAGCCGGTCCTCGGAGTCCGCGTCCAGGTGCTCGCCGCCCGCGCGGACCTCGTCCGGCAGGTGCTGCTGATGGCGCTCCACGAGCATGGCCTCGGCCTCCGGGGAACGCTGCTGGACGCGGCGCACCGAGCGGACCATGACGCGGAGGACGATGATCGCCATGACCACCATGAGCGCGGTGAACAGGAACCCCTCGATGCCGGGGGTGACCTCCGCCTCCTCGAGCCCGGGGCGCAGCGTCGGCTCCGGGACGGCGGGCACCGGCGCGGGGCTCGCGGCCGCGAGCGCGGTGAGGACGAGGGGAAGGCCAGACAGGGGTGTCACGCCGCCCCACTCTACCGGTCCCGGCCGCACGGCCCGAGCCGGGTCGGCTCAGCGCAGGCCGGCGAAGAGGTCGTGCTCCGGCAGCTCGGAGGGCACGCGCGAGTCGATCAGCGCGAAGTCCTCCCACGGCCAGGCGCGCCGCTGCAGGTCGTGGGGGGCGTCGAAGAACATGCCGTCGGGGTCGATCTGCGTGCGGTGCGCCCGCAGGGCGGCATCGCGCTCGTCGAGGAAGCCGGTGACGTCCACCTGCGTGGTGACGTCGTGGTCCGCGGTGACCCACGGCGGGATGACCTCCGGGTCGGGCACGTCCTCCCCGGCTTCACGGCGGCGCAGCACCTCGCGCATCGCGTCCATCGCGTCGAACATCATCAGGCGTCGGGCGAACGGCACGTCCTCGCCGTCGGCCTCGGCCACCGCGGCCATCGTGCGGAACTTCCGCGGGTTGAAGCCGCAGTCGTAGTAGACCTTCGAGACCTCCCACGCGGGCCCGGCCTCGGGGTACTCGTCCGCGAGGCCCGCGGCCCGGTAGGCCTCCATCGTCACGGCGTGGGCCTGCAGGTGGTCCGGGTGCGGGTAGCCGCCGACCTCGTCGTAGGAGATGAGCACGTGCGGGCGGAACCGGCGCACGAGCGAGATCAGCGGGGTCGCCGCGTCCTGGAGCGGGACCTCGGCGAAGCAGTTCGCCGGGAGGGCGGGCAGCGGATCCCCCTCGGGCAGGCCCGAGTCGAGGAAGCCGAGCCAGGCGTGCCGGATGCCGAGGATGCCCGCGGCCTCGGCCATCTCCTCGCGGCGCACGGCCGCGATGTCCCGGTCCGCCCGGGTGGTGTCCCCGAACGACGGGTTGAGCAGGGTGCCGGCCTCGCCGCCGGTGCACGTGACGACCATGACCTCGGCCCCGGCCGCCGCGTAGGCGGCCATCGTGCCGGCCCCCTTCGAGGACTCGTCGTCCGGGTGGGCGTGCACCGCCATGAGACGCAGCCCGGTGGAGGGCGGCAGGGCGGTGCCTGCGGCGGGCTGGGCCTGGGGGGTCTGATCGGTCACGGGGATCGCACACTCCTGTCCGGATGGCGGGGCCGCCGCGGGGGCGGCGGCGTGAGGGGTCCAGGCCGACGTCGTCATCGGCCTCCGGCGGCGGGCAGCGGCTAGGGTGGAGGGGATGTCTCACCACGCCCCCGCGGTCCGCGCGCAGGACCCCACATTAGCCAACCGGTACGGCACGGACCACACGCGTCCGGGCCGTCGTCGGCTGTGGGCGGGCCTCGGCGGGCTCGGGCTGGTCGTGGCCGTGCTGCTGTCCGTGTGGATCGGCCTGAACATGTCCGTGGGCGCCATCGAGTACAAGGACGTCGGCTTCACCATCGAGGACGACGGCCACGCGACCGTCACCTTCCAGGCCTCCGTCCCGGAGGGCGTGCAGGCCGAGTGCGATGTGCTCGTCACCGACTCCCACGCCGCCCCCGTCGGCTTCCGCACCGTCCGCCTGGAGACCCTGCCGGCCGACCGGCGGGACTCCCCCTCGGACGCGCAGCAGCGCTACACCGTGGACGTGCGCACCGTGGTGCGGGGCGACTCCGGCGTCGTCGAGACCTGCCGCAAGGTCTGAACCCTCCCGGCCCGCTCCGCCCTCGGCGTAGCGGCCGCCTTTGGTGTGACGCACGCCGCCCGGATAGACTCGTCGGAGCATTCCCGCCCCGCCGGTGAGTCAGGCAGGCGTCGCACGGAGCCCTCGGGGCACGCGCGCCCTCCTGATCGGCGGGGTCTTTCGCATGCGGGCGCGTCCGCCGGACGCGGATCGCGCGCCAGACCCGGTGCGCCGCGCCCCGGACTCCGCATCACCCGAGACAGAAAGGCGGAACAGAGCATGACCACCAGCCAGTCCGACGCCCCGTGGCTGACCCAGGAGGCGTACGATCGCCTCTCCAAGGAGCTCGAGTACATCTCCGGTCCCGGCCGTCAGGAGATCATCGAGCGCATCGAGGCCGCCCGCGATGAGGGCGACCTCAAGGAGAACGGCGGCTACCACGCCGCCCGCGAGGAGCAGTCGAAGAACGAGGGCCGCATCGCCGAGCTGAAGCACCTGCTCGAGACCGCCCGCGTGGGCGAGGCCGCCGAGAACGACGGCGCCGTGCACCCGGGCACCGTGGTGACCGCCGTCGTCGCAGGCGACGAGATGACGTTCCTCTTCGGCAACCGCGAGATCGCCGCGGACGACGAGTCGCTCGAGGTCTACTCCGAGCGCTCCCCGCTCGGCGAGGCCATCAACGGCGCCAAGAAGGGCGACAAGGTCTCCTACACCGCCCCGAACGGCAAGGACATCAAGGTCGAGATCAAGGACGTCCAGCCCTACTCCGGCTGACCCTCCCCGGCCCCGACGACGGCCGCGGTCCCCTCGAGGGGCCGCGGCCGTCGTCCGTCCCGGGCCCCACCGCGCCCCCGTTGCTACTCTGGCCCCATGCTGACCGTCGAGAAGGCGCACCTGCTGCTCACCCGCGAGGACGGGCTCTCCGAGAGCCCCTCCCACCACCGCGTGGCCCTCGCGGCCGCCGCGCTGGCCGACCACCGCTCCGCCGGGATCGTGACCCTCGAGGACGTCCCCGTGGACCGGGCCCGCGTGCTCGTGACCGCGGCCGGCACCACCGGCGACCCCGTCCTGGACTCCTCCCTCGGACAGGTCGACGCCCTGGCCGGCCGACCGCTCGTGTCCACTGTGGCGGCCGGCAAGCCGGACCTGCGCAAGGCCGTCGTCGCCCATCTGACCGAGACCGGCCGCCTCACCGAGCGCAAGGCCTTCCTGGCCACCCGGCACGTCCCCCGGGGCACCGAGCGCACCGAGCTGCTGGCGCACCTGACCGCCGTGGTCCTCGACGAGGCCGAGCCCGCCGACGAGGACGTGCTCCTGCTCGGCGTGCTGCAGCACCTCAACCTCGCCCGACGCCTGCTGCCGGGCTCCCACGAGCGCTACGACCGCCGCGAGATGGTCCGCCGCATCGAGACACTGACGCGCGAGGACCTCCTGGTCCAGGCCGTGCGCCGCGCGGTGGGCGGGACCTCCGGCACCGTCACCGCGGCCGCCGCCGGCTCCGCGGCCTGAGCCGGCCCGGTCAGGGCAGCGGGGCCGGGCTGTAACCGGCCGCGCGCAACGCCTCCAGGACCTGGGCGGAGTGCTCGGCGCCGCGGGTCTCCATGTCGATCGTGATGTGCGCGCCGCCCATGGACAGCTCCGGGCCGACGCGGGTGTGGTCCACGCGCACCACGTTGGCGTCCGTGTCCGCGATGATCCGTGAGATCGTGGCCAGCTCGCCCGGGCGGTCCCGCAGCGGGATGCGCACGGTCATATAGCGCCCCGCGGCCGACAGTCCGGCCTGGATGGACTTCAGCATGAGCATCGGATCGATGTTCCCGCCGGAGAGGATCACGGCGGTGGTGCCGAGCTCGAAGCCCAGGTCCGCCGTGCGGCCCGCCAGCAGGGCGGCCACCCCGACGGCGCCCGCCGGCTCCACGACGAGCTTGGAGCGCTCGAGGAGGTGGACGAGGGCCGCGGCGATCTCGTCGTCCGTGACGGTCACGACGGCGTCCACCAGCTCGGCGGCGATCCGCAGCGGCAGGGCCCCGGGCCTGCCGACGGCGATGCCGTCCGCGATGGTGGACACGCTCTCCAGCACCTGGACGCGGCCCTCCTCGAGGGAGCCGGGGAACGCGGCGGCGGTGGCCGCCTGCACGCCGATGACGCGCACCGTGCGCCCACGACGCCGGGCGGCCTCCTTGAGGGCCACGGCCGTGCCGGCGATGAGCCCCCCGCCGCCGATGCCCATGATCACGGTGTCCACGTCCGGCAGCACGTCGAGGATCTCGAGGCCGACGGTGCCCTGGCCCGCGATCACGGCCGGGTCGTCGAACGGCGGGATGAACACGGCACCGGTCTCCGTGGCCCACCGCTGCGCCTCGGCGAGGGACTCGTCCACGGTGGAGCCGTGCAGGACGACCTCGGCGCCGTGGTCCCGGGTGGCCTGCAGCTTGGGCAGGGCGACGCCGTGCGGCATGAAGATGCGGGCGCGGATGCCGAGCTTGGCGGCCGCGAGGGCGACGCCCTGGGCGTGGTTGCCGGCCGAGGCGGCCACGACGCCGCGGCCGCGCTCCTCCTCGCTCAGCTGCGCCATCCGCACGTAGGCGCCGCGGACCTTGAACGAGCCGGCCCGCTGCAAATTCTCGCACTTCAGGTGCACGTCCGTGCCCACGGCCCGGGAGAGCGCCCGGGAGTGCTGCAGCGGGGAGAGCTCGGCGATCCCGCGCAGCGTCTCGCGCGCCCGCTCGATCTCCTCGAGGGTGACGGGCAGCGCCGTCGGGGCCGGCGGGCCGCCGGCGGGCCGCACCCACCGGGGCGACGGCGTCGGGACGGTCCGGTCCGGGGTGTCCGTGGCCTGCGCCGCGCCCATCAGGCGCCGTCCCCGTGCCGGGTGCCCGCGTCGGCCTCGGAGGCGAGGGCGGCGTCCTCGTGCGTCGAGGGGCGGTACCGGTGGGAGCCGGCCGCCTCGTCCTCCGCGCCGCCCGGTTCGAGGGCGTGGTCCGTCCGCTCCGTGAGCTCCTCGGGGGTGTCGGCGGTGAGGGCGCGGACGAAGCTGTTCACGAAGGCCAGCACCGGCACGGCGAACACGGCGCCCGCCAGGCCGAGGACGGTGGAGCCGGCGGCGACGGCCAGGAACACGGCCAGCGGGTGCAGCGCGACGGCCTTGCCCATCACGAGCGGCTGCAGGACGTTCGACTCGATCTGCTGCACGACCAGCACCACGCCCAGCATGAGCAGCGCGTTGACCAGGCCGTTGGACATCAAGGCCAGGAGCACCGCCATCGCGCCGGTCAGGGTGGCGCCGATCATCGGGATGAACGAGGCCAGGAACACGAGCACGGCCAGCGGGATGGCCAGCGGCACCCCGAGGATCAGGGCGCCGATGCCGATGCCGACGGCGTCGATGAACGCCACGAAGATCTGGACCCGCACGTAGGAGCCGAGGGACTGCCAGCCGGAGCGGCCCGCGCGGCCCACGGTGGCCCGGTGCGCCTTCGGCACGAAGATCAGCAGGAAGCGCCAGATGCGGTCGCCGTCGTAGAGGAAGAAGATCAGGGAGAACAGGGCGATGAACAGGCCCGCACCGATGTTGACGGCCGTGGAGCCGAACGAGACGGCGCTGTTCATGACCGTGGCGGAGTTGTCCCGCAGCGTCTGCCACAGGCCCTCCAGCCCGGCACCGGAACGGGGGATCTCCACGCCCACGCCGGCCAGCCAGGCGATCGCGTCGTCGACGGCCTGGCCCAGTTGGCCGCCCAGTTGGGCGAAGCCCTGGACGATCTGCTGACCGGCGAGCCCCATGAGGCCCACCACGACGACGACCAGCAGCAGCACGCACAGCAGGGCGGCCGCGACGCCCGGCACCTTGATGCGCCGCATCGCCTGGAACACCGGGGCCAGCAGGGTGGCCAGCAGCGCGGCCACGAGGATCGGGATCACCACGAGGCTCACGAAGCCCAGCAGGTACACCACGACGCCGATGCCGATGACGACGGCCACCAGCCGCCAGGACCAGGCCGCGGCCACCGTCAGCCCGTAGGGCACGTCCTTGTCGATCTTGGTCTGGGCCGCCAGGGTCGAGCTCACGCGCGATCCTCCTCGTGTGGGTGGTCGGGGACATGGGGGGTCAGACCCCACTGGACGCTCCAGCGGGCGTGCGGGGCGAGCCGGTGCAGGCCCTCCCCCGAGTTCAGGGCGTCCGCGGGAGCGGTGAGCGGCTCCACCGCTAGTGCCGTGTCACGGCCGGGCAGCCGGTCCGTGACGAAGACGTGGGTGTAGGCGAACGCGTGGTCGGTCCACAGGGTCACGGCGCGGCCGTCCGCGGCGAGCAGGGTCTGGCGGTGCCGGCCGTCGGCGTCCGGGGTCAGGCCGGTGAGGCACACGTCCAGGGCGGCCTCGCCCACGGCCCGGCCGCGGCGGAAGTCCAGGTCGGTGCCGTCCACCGGCAGGGTCTCCACGGGGATGAGGTCCTCCCCCGTGCGGATCCAGGCGTCCGCGGGCACGCGCAGGCTCAGCTCCGCCGTCGGGACGTCCCCGATCCGCAGGAACGGGTGGGAGCCGACCGCCACGGGCACGGTGGCGTCCGTGTGGTTCTGCACCTCGGCGGTGACGGTGAGGCCGCCGTCCGCCTCGAGCTCGTACGTGACGCGGTGGGTGAGCCGGAACGGCCAGCCGTGCTGGGGGTGGATCTCACCGCGCAGGGTCACCGCGTGGGCGGAGAACGTCTCGGTGACGAAGTGGGTGTTGCGCAGCAGGCCGTGGCTGGCGTGGCCGCGCGCGGGTTCGGTGACGTCCAGGCGCTGCTCGACGCCGTCCAGGATCCAGCGGGCGCCGGCGACGCGGTTCGGCCACGGGCTCATCTGGATGCCGTTGGCGGCGGGCGGGACCACGTCCTGGCCGTACGGCTCGGTCAGGTCCACGCCGCCCACGCGGTACCTGCGCAGGGCACCGGCCAGGCCGACGACGACGGCCTCCGCGGACCCGCGGTGCAGGCGGTGCTGGGTGCCGGTGGCGTCCGGAGCCCCGAAGGCGGGCAGGTCGCTGGTCTCGGTCACGAAACCTCCTGAGTGGCGGCGAGGGACCCCCTCAATCTACGCCCTCGCGGACGCAGACCGCCCCGGCCCTGTGCAGGACCGGGGCGGCGGTGCGGGTCTCCGTGCGGGGACGGGGCGCCGGTCAGTCGTTGCCGCGCAGGATGGCGACGATGCGCAGGATCTCGATGTACAGCCAGATCAGGGTCACGGTCAGGCCGAAGGCCACGGACCAGGAGTACTTCTGCGGGGCGCCGTTCTTCACGCCCACGGCGGCCATCTCGAAGTCCATCGTCAGCGAGTACGCGGCGAGCAGCACGGCGATCGCGCCGATGATCAGGCCCAGGCCGCCCTCACGCATGTTGCCGATGCCGGTCCAGGTGAGGACCAGGTTGACGAGCATGAAGACGAGGTAGCCGATCATGGCGCCCATGACGATCTTCGTCATGCGCGGGGTCGGGCGGAACTTGCCCGAGGTGTAGAGCGCCAGCATCACCGCGAACACGGAGAAGGTGCCGAGCACGGCCTGCACCACGATGCCCGGGTAGGCGCCCTCGAAGAACGCCGAGATGCCGCCCAGGAACAGGCCCTGCGCCACGGCGTAGGCCATGATCAGCACGGGCGAGGGCTCGCGCTTGAACGCGTTGACCAGGCCCAGCACGAGGCCGGCGATCGCGCCGATGATCATCAGGCCCGGCGAGAACCAGCCCACGGCGCCCGCCACCACGACGAGCACGAGCATCAGGCCGGTCTTGCCGACGACGTCGTTGAAGGTCATCCGGCCGGTCTGCTCCGGGCCGGCGGAGGGCGCGCGGAAGGCGTCCTCCATGGACTGCTGGTGCGCGTACTGCTGGGCCGCCTGGCCGGCGCCGAACGCCTGGGCCTGGCCGTACGGGCTCTGCTGCTGGCCGTACGGGGACTGCGCGGACTGCTGCCCGCCCTGGTACCAACCGGGCTGCGCCTGTCCGCCGCCCTGCATCTGCTGCTGGAAGTTCTGAGAGTTCATGACCGGATTCGCCACGGCTCACTCCTTCGGGTCGAGTCGGCCCGGTCGCACGCCGCCGCAGTGAGCCGCGTTCGTGCCCCGGGGTTCAGCACGATCCTATCGGGAGGTCTGTGTCCGCGCGCGGGGTCGGAGCGTGGATCCGCGCCGGTTCACCGGCTGTTCACGGTGGGCGCAGAAGCGAGGCGCGCGGGGAGACGCGTGGTGCCCCCGGCGGGACTCGAACCCGCAACACGCCGATTTTAAGTCGGCCGCCTCTGCCAGTTGGGCCACGGGGGCGTGGCGGGCCCGTGGACGCGGGCCCGGGTGCGGACGACGCCGGCCCCGCCCGATGCGCTCGGACGGGGCCGGCGGCCCGCTGGCTGCGGGATCAGCCCTTCGAGGACTCGAGGGCCCGCTGCCGCTCGAAGCGGCCGGGCTCGAGCTCGACGCCCGCGGCGCGGCGGAACGGGTTGAACGGGGTGTCCAGGCCCGCCACCGAGGTGGAGTCACGGCCGAACAGGGTCTCGGCGACCCAGCCGGACAGGATGCGGAACTTCCGCTCCAGGGTGGGCATCGCGTAGCCGTGGTAGCCGCGGTGGGCCAGGAACGCCGGGATGCCGGCGATCTTGGTGCCCAGCGGGTTGCCCACGCCGCGGCCGAAGCCCAGCCCCGCCACGGTGCCCAGGGACTTGTGCACGTACTCCTGCACCTCGCCCTCGCCGTGGCGCACGGCCATGTAGTTGGCGGCCAGACGCTTGGCCTGACGGATGGCGTGCTGGGCGTTCGGGACGCAGAAGCCGCCCGGGCCGGCCCCGGTCAGGTCCGGCACGGCGGAGACGTCGCCGCAGGCCCACGCACCCTCGAGCGCGCCGGCCTCGCCGTCCTTGATCTGCAGGGTGGGGGTGGCCTCCACGCGGCCGCGGTCGTCCACCGGGAAGTCGGTGCTCCTGACCACGGAGTTGGCCACCACGCCGGCGCACCACACGAGGGTGTCCGCCGCGAAGGTCTCCGCCTCCTCCTTGGAGGGCATGGCCACGAGCTTCATGACGCCGTCCGTGGCGTCGCCCAGCGAGGTGTTGAGCAGGACCTCGATGCCGCGGTCCTTCAGGTGCTCCACCACGCCCTGGGCCTGCTCCTCGGAGACCTCGGGCATGATGCGGCCCATGGCCTCGACGAGGACGATCCGGATCTCCGACTGGGAGAGGCGCTCGTTGCGCTCCACGGCGTTGCGGATGAGGTTCTCCATCTCCGCGATGGCCTCGATCCCGGCGAAGCCGCCGCCCACCACCACGAAGGTCAGGGCACGCTTGCGCTCCTCGGCGTCCGTCATCAGGGAACCGGCGTCCAGGCGCTCCAGGATCTGGTTGCGCAGCTGGACGGCCTCCTCGACCGAGCGCAGACCGATGCCCTGCTCGCCCAGACCCGGGATGGGGAACACGCGGGTCACGGCGCCCGCGGTCATCACGATGTCCTGGTACGGGATCTCGAACTCGTCGCCGCCCTCGCCGCGCACCACGGCGGTGCGGCCGGCGTGGTCCACGGACACGACGGCGCCGCGGACGACCTCGGCGTCCTTGAGGTGCGTCTGCAGGTCCACGTTCACGTGGCGGCCCTCGATGTGGCCGCCCACGACCTCGGGCAGGAACGGGTAGTACGTCATGTACGGGCGGGGGTCGACGACGGTCACGACGCCGCCGCGCTCGGCGACCTTCTTCTGCAGCTCGCGGGCGACATGGAACCCGGCGTAGCCGCCGCCGACGATCAGCAGGCGCGGCTTGGGAGACAGTTCAGGAGTGAGAGACATACCGCCAGTCTACGCACGCACGGGCCCGGCCCCTCCACTCTCCGCCGTCGTGGTCAGGACCGCAGCGAGAGCACGATCCCGTCCAGGATGTCGTGCTCGCTCGCCCAGGCCTCGGTGACGCCCGCGACCTCGGCCACCCGCTCCAGGACGGTGCTCCACAGCAGCGCGCCCGCGCCGATCACGTCCACCCGTCCCGGGTGCATGAACCCCCGCTCGGCGCGTTCGGCCCGGGTCGCCGCCACGAGGCCCTCCGCCGCCGCGCGGAACTCGGCGATCGGCAGGCGCGCACCGTGGATGGCCTCGGGCTCGTACGTGCTGAGCCCGAGGGCCTCGGCGGTCACGGTGGTCACCGAGCCGGCCACGCCGACCACGCGCGCCACGCGTTCCAGCGGCAGGCGGGCGGCGGCGTCGTCGAGGAGGCGGCGGGCGTCCGCGCGGGCCGCGGCGACCTCGTCCGACGTCGGGGGGTCGGAGCGCAGATGACGCTCGGTGAACCGCACGCAGCCCATGTCCAGGCTGACCGCGCCCACGACCTCGCCCGCGGGCGTGCCGACGACCAGCTCGGTGGAGCCGCCGCCGAGGTCCACGACGAGCACGAGGTCCTCCGGGCCCAGGTCCGCGGTCTCGACGGCGGAGACGGCGCCCGCGAAGGACAGGCCGGCCTCCTCGGCGCCCGAGACGACCTCCGGCTCGACGCCGAGCCGCTCCCGGACGCCGTCGACGAACGCGGCCCGGTTGGAGACGTCCCGGCTGGCGGAGGTGGCCACGAACCGGACCCGGCCGGCGTGGTGGCGCTGGACCAGGCGGGCGTACTCGTCCACCGCCGCGAAGGTGCGCTCCAGCGCGGCGTCGGAGAACGCGCCGGTGGCGTCCACGCCCTCGCCCAGGCGCACCACGCGCATCTCGCGCACGACGTCGGCCAGCGGCGCCGTCGGGTCGGCCACGGCGCCGGTGGTCTCATCCGTCCCGGCCGGCCGGGAGATCAGCAGGCGGATGGAGTTCGTGCCGCAGTCCACGCCGGCCACCGTGACCTCCTTGAGCGCGGCGACGCGTTCGAGGTGCCTCACGTGCCGGGACAGGTCCTTCGTGGGCACCGCCGCGGCCTCGTCCCACGCGCCCTCGCACGCGCAGACCTCGGGCGTCCACCACGGGGCCACCAGGGCGATCGCCTCGTCACCGAGCGGGTTCACCCCCGGCCCGGCCGCGAGCGCGTGGCCCACGAGGGCGTGCAGGCACTTCACGCGCTCGGGCATGCCGCCGGCCGAGACCCCGGCGATCTCCGGGACGGGCCCCGTGCCGGCCTCGGCCCCGACCCGGTCCCGCTCGGCGATGTAGGCCTCGTGCGCCGCGCGGTGCGCGGCCGCGAGCGCGGGGTCCTGGGCGAGGCGGTCGTTCATGCGCGCCATCTCCCCGTCCGCCTCCACGCGCGAGACCGCCGCCGTCAGCACGGGGTGCGTCAGGTAGAAGGTCGTGGGGAACGGGATGCCGTTGGAGAGCCGCGGCGCGGTGGTGGCCACGAGGGGGTTGCCGCACACGCAGCGGGCACCGATCTCCACGACGTCCCGGACCGGGCGGCCGAGCTGGCGGGACAGGGTGTCCAGGTCCTGCTCGGTGACGGTGCGGTCCTGGGCGGGGCGGGGGCTGACGGTCATGGTGTCCTCGGGGGTGCGGGGGTGGTGCGGGCGGGGGCGGGACGCGGGGTTCACTCGAGCCCGGCGCGGACGGCCGAGTCCCACAGGCCCTCGGCCCACGGCAGGCGGGTGTTGACGACCTCGTCCGCGCCGGCGGCGGGCGTGTCCTCGGCCTCGGTGTCGGTCTCGGAGGGCCGCCCCGTCACGGAGTACAGGGTCTCCCCCGGCATGACCAGCTCGAGACGCTCACGCGCCTGCTGGGTCACGTAGGCGGGATCGTCCCACAGCTGGATCCGCCGTTCGTAGTCCTCGCGCTGGGCCTGCATGGTGGCGATCTCCTCGCGCGCGGCCGAGATCTCCAGCTGCTGGTTCAGGAACGCGCGCAGCGTGGGCGCCACCAGGACGGCGGCCACCAGCAGCACGGCGACGACGATGAGCGAGCGGCCCGTGATCTGCCGGGCCGGCACCGGCTCCGGCAGCGGGGCCCGACGGCGGGCGGCCGTGGCGGCGGCGGATGCGGCGCGGCGGGGGGCGGGCCGGGGCCGACGCCCGGCCGGGCGGGCCGGAGCCGTGCGGCGCGGGGGTGCCGACGGGGATGCGGGGGCGGCGGTGTCCCCGGCGGGGGCCGTGTCGGCCCGGTCCGCGTCCGGGTGCCCGTCCAGGTGTCCGGGGTGACCGGCCTGGCGGCGCTCCTGGACGCTCTGCAGGTCGATGACCTCTGCGTCCGTCGCCGCGGGCGCCGGCGTGGGGGCCGCGGGGGTCGGCGTGGGCGTGTCCGCCTTCGGGGAGGCCGTCGTCGGGGCCGCCGGGGCCGCGACGGCGGTCCGGCGCGGGGCGCCCGTCGTCGGGTCGACACGGGGCACGCGGGGGCGGCGCGGACTCATCGCGGACTCCTTCGGACGCGTGGCGGGGACCCTCCCAGCCTACTGCCCGCCCCTGGCAGGCTCCTGGCCGCCCCCGGGACGGACGCGGGCCCGCCCGGAGGGATCCGGGCGGGCCCGCGCGTCGTCGTCGGGGACGGTCAGCCGCGGAAGCGCGGGAAGGCGGAGCGGCCCGCGTAGACGGCGGCGTCGGCCAGGTCCTCCTCGATGCGCAGCAGCTGGTTGTACTTGGCCACGCGGTCCGAGCGGGCCGGGGCGCCGGTCTTGATCTGGCCGGCGTTGGTGGCCACCGCGAGGTCCGCGATGAACGTGTCCTCGGTCTCGCCCGAGCGGTGCGAGATCATGCAGTGGAACATGTGGCGCTGGGCCAGGGCGATCGCGTCGAAGGTCTCGGTCAGGGAGCCGATCTGGTTGACCTTCACGAGCAGGGCGTTGCCGGCCTTCTCGTCGATGCCGCGCTGCAGCCGCTCCACGTTGGTGACGAACAGGTCGTCGCCCACCAGCTGGACGCGATCGCCCAGCTGCGCGGTCAGGTGCTGCCAGCCGTCCCAGTCGTCCTCGTCGAGCGGGTCCTCGATGGAGACGATCGGGTAGTTGTCCACCAGCTCGGTGTAGTAGGCGGCCATCTCCTCGGCGGAGCGCTGCTGGCCCTCGAAGGTGTAGGAGCCCTTGTCGAAGAACTCGGAGGAGGCGACGTCCAGCGCCAGCGCGATGTCCTCGCCCAGGCGGTAGCCGGCCTTCGTCACGGCCTCGGCGATGAGGTCCAGGGCGGCGCGGTTGGACTCCAGGGACGGGGCGAACCCGCCCTCGTCGCCCAGGCCGGTGGACAGGCCCTTCTCCTGCAGCACGGTCTTCAGGGCGTGGTAGACCTCGGTGCCCCAGCGCAGGGCCTCGCGGAAGGACGGGGCGCCGATCGGGGCGATCATGAACTCCTGGATGTCCACGTTGGAGTCCGCGTGGGCGCCGCCGTTGAGGATGTTCATCATCGGCACGGGCAGCACGTGGGCGTTCGGGCCGCCCAGGTACTTGTAGAGCATGAGGTCGGAGGCCTGCGCGGCGGCCACGGCGACGGCCATCGACACGCCCAGGATCGCGTTCGCGCCCAGCGTGCCCTTGTTGGGGGTGCCGTCCAGGTCCCGCATCGCGCGGTCCACGGCGCGCTGGTCCGCGGCGAACTCGCCCTCGAGCTCCTCCGCGATGCCCTCGACCGCGGCGACGGCGTCCAGCACGCCCTTCCCGCCGTAGCGCTTCTTGTCCCCGTCACGGCGCTCGACCGCCTCGAACTCGCCGGTGGACGCGCCCGAGGGCACGGCCGCGCGGCCCAGGGAGCCGTCGGTGAGCAGGACCTCCACCTCGACGGTGGGGTTGCCGCGCGAGTCGAGGATCTCGCGAGCGTGGATGGCGTCGATCAGGGCCATGGACGGGTCTCCTTCAATCGAAGTCGGAAGTCGTGCCCGCGGCGTGGACACGGCCTCAGCCTAGCGGGGACCTCCGGTTCCAGTCGGCCGCGCGCCGGCGACAAGACCGCCGTTCCCCCCGGCTGCGATGTCGCTGGGGCGCGGTCGGGGCGGCGGCCGGGCCGGCGCGGCGTCGCGTCAGCCGGACGGACGCAGCGCCGACCAGTCCCCCGCACGCACTCGCGCCACCGTGGTGCGCAGGGCCCGTTCGGGGTCCAGCCCCGCCGCCCGGGCCCGGAACACCAGCGCGAACAGCTCCGCCCCGAGCGCGGTCTCGTCCGGCCACACCGCCACCGGACGCTCCCCCGCCTCCGCGGCCGGCACCGGGACGTGCGCCGCGAGCGGGTCCGGCTCCTGCCGGGCCGCGCGGTCGACCACCTTCGCGGCGGCGGCCAGCGCCGGCAGCCGGGCCGGGATGTCGCCGACGTCGAGGCCCGGGCCGGTGCCGCCGTCGCCGTGGGCCGGGGCGGCGGACGAGAGCCCCGCGGCGGCCCGCTCCTGCGCCTTGACCCGCTCCCAGGCCAGCTCGACGGCCTCGGGCGTGACGGCGGCGAGCTCCTCGGCCGGGCGCAGGCCGCCCTCGGGAGTGAGCACGAGCGGGTTGCGCCGGATCATCTTGGCGGTGAGGGCGTCGGCGGCGTCGTCCAGGCGGAACCCGGCCGTCTCCGCCGGGGCGCCCGGCTCCCGGGAGACGGCGGCGTGCAGCACCACCTGGAACAGGACGTCCCCGAGCTCGGCGGCCAGGGCGGGGTACGCGCCGTCGGCCCGACGCGCGGGCACGTCGGCCCACGCGGCGGCGTCGCGGGACTCGACCTCCGCCACCGCCTCGTACGCCTCCTCCACGAGGTACTCGGCGAGGTCGGCGTGCGTGAGCGCGGCCGTCCACGGGCAGTGGTCGCGCAGGGCCTCGACCACCGCCACCAGACGGTCCACACTCGCGCTCACGGACGGATCAGTCGTCCTCGTCCTCGTCGTCCAGCTCCTCGAGGACCGGGCCGACGGCGTCGCCGGAGATGACCTCGCCCCAGCCGGCCACGAGGATCTCGGCGAGGTCCTCGCGCTCGTCCACGGACAGGAAGGCGGCCTCGGCAGCGTTGAGCTGCAGGTCCAGCAGCTCGGAGAGCGAGTAGCCGAAGGTCTCGGCGAGCAGGTAGAGCTCGTCGGTCAGGGACACGTCCGAGACGAGCCGGTTGTCCGTGTTCACGGTGACGCGGAAGCCGAGCTGCACGAGCAGGTCGATGGGATGGCCCGCGATGCCCGCCGCGGCGTCCACCGCGCCGGTCTGCAGGTTCGAGGACGGGCAGACCTCCAGGGCGATCTGCCGGTCCCGCACCCACGCGGCGGTCTCGCCCAGGTCCACGAGGCCGGTCAGCTCGTCCAGCTGCTCGCCGTCCTCGTCCACGCCGCCGTACTCCACCGAGATGTCCTCGGCCAGGCGCACGCCGTGGCCCAGGCGCAGCGCGCGGCCGTCCACGAGGGCCGAGCGGACGGAGTCGAGCCCGTCGCCCTCGCCTGCGTGCACGGTGACGGGCAGGTGGTGGGCGGCCAGCCACGTGAAGGTGTCGGCGAAGCGGGAGGGCGGGAACCCGGCCTCGGCGCCCGCGATGTCGAAGCCCACGACGCCGGCCTCGCGGTGGCGCACGGCCAGCTCGGCGATCTCCTGGGCCCGGTCGGCGTGCCGCATCGCGGTGACCAGCTGGCCCACGCGGATCACGTGGCCCGCGGCGTCGGCGGCCTCGACCGCCTCGTCCAGGCCGGCCTGCACGGCCTCGACCGCCTCGTCCAGGCTCAGCCCGCCGGCCAGGTGCTGCTCGGGGGCCCAGCGGATCTCGCCGTAGACGACGCCGTCGGCGACCAGGTCCTCGACGAACTCGCGGGCCACGCGGCGCAGCTGCTCGCGGGTCTGCATCACGGCGGTGGTCAGGGCGAAGACCTGCAGGTACTTCTCGAGGGACTCGCCGTTGGCGTGCTCGGCGATCCACTCGGCCAGGCCCTCGACGGTGTCCGCGGGGACCTCGACGCCGGCCTCGCGGGCCAGGTCGAGGACGGTGCCCACGCGCAGGCCGCCGTCGAGGTGGTCGTGGAGGGAGACCTTGGGCAGGACGGCCAGGTCGACCTCGAGCGGGGAGGGGGATGCGGTGTCCGGAAGCTGCGTCGTCGTCACGGGCGTCACTCTACGGCAGGGCGCTCAGCGCAGGGCCTCCTGCTCGGCCAGGGTGAGGCCCTTCACCCCGGTGCCCAGCCGGCGGCGCAGCAGGGCCTTGAGCAGGCGGTCCAGCAGCAGGCCCACGAGCGCCGCACCCGTCACGGAGACGGCGATCTGCAGCACCGGGTTCTCCAGCCAGCCCGCGGTCAGACGCGCGATCATGATCGAGTACGCGGCCCAGCTGGCCGTGGAGAGCAGGTCCAGCGCCACGAACCGCACCGGCGGGTAGCGGGTGGCGCCGGCGGTGAGGTTCAGGGCCACGCGGCCGCCGGGGATGAACCGGGCGGTGAACAGCAGCAGCGCGCCGTGGCTGTGCAGGTGGTGGCGGGCGACCTCGACCGTGGCCCGCACCCGCCGCAGCCGCATCCACCGGAACCGCTCCACGCCCACGGCACGGCCGATCGCGTACGCGGCCACGTCCCCCAGGAACGCGCCCGCGAAGCCGACCCCCCACAGCGCCCACAGGGAGAACGGGTGCCCGTCGCGGACGATCGCGCCGAGGGCCACCAGCACCGACTCCGACGGGAAGATCGGCACGATGCCGTCGAGCAGGCACAGCAGCAGCGTCAGTGGCAGGACCCACCACTGCGCGGAGGCGTGGAGGATCGCCTCCTCGAGCCACGCGAGCATCCGGTCAGCCGATCCGGTCCAGGATCACGGAGCGCTCGCGCAGGGTCCGGGCGGCGGCGTCGTCGAGCTCGCCGACGGCCCAGCCGCCGGCGAGCGCGGCCTTCGCCCGCTCGAAGCGCTCCGGCGTGTCCGTGTGCAGGGTCAGCACCTTCTGACCCCGGCCCACGCGCTCGCCGGGGCGCACGTGCACCTCGACGCCGGCCGCGGCCTGGACGGCCTGGCCCTGCCGCTCCCGCCCGGCGCCGAGGCGCCACGCGGCCAGGCCCACGGCCATCGCGTCCAGCTCGGTGAGGACGCCGTCCGTCTCCGCGACGACGTCCTCGGTGTGGGCCGCCGTCGGGAGGTCCGCGCGCGGGTCGCCACCCTGGGCCTCGATCATCCGGTTCCACACGTCCATCGCCCGGCCGTTGGCCAGGTGCTCGGCCGGGTCCACGTCCGTGACCCCGGCGCCGGCGAGCATCGCGGCGGCGAGCGCCACGGTGAGCTCCACGACGTCGGCCGGGCCGCCGCCGGCGAGCACCTCCACCGACTCGCGGACCTCGAGGGCGTTGCCGGCCGTCCGGCCCAGGGGCACGGACATGTCCGTGAGCAGCGCCGAGGTGTCCACCCCGGCGTCCCGGCCGAGATCCACCATGGTCCGGGCCAGCTCGCGGGCGGACGCCTCGTCCTTCATGAACGCGCCCGAGCCGCACTTGACGTCCAGCACCAGGGCGCCGGTGCCCTCGGCGATCTTCTTGGACATGATCGAGGAGGCGATCAGCGGGATGGCCTCCACCGTGCCGGTGACGTCACGCAGGGCGTACAGGCGCTTGTCCGCCGGGGCCAGGCCCGAGCCGGCCGCGCAGATCACGGCGCCCACCTCGGAGAGCTGGCGCAGCATCGCCTCGTTGCTGAGGTCGGCCCGCCACCCGGGGATCGCCTCGAGCTTGTCCAGGGTGCCGCCGGTGTGCCCGAGGCCGCGGCCGGACAGCTGCGGCACCGCCACCCCGAAGGAGGCCACGAGCGGGGCCAGCGGCAGGGTGATCTTGTCCCCCACGCCGCCGGTGGAGTGCTTGTCCGCGGTGGCCAGGGGGCGGCCGTCCGGGGTGGTGAGCCCGCCGAAGTCCATGCGCTCACCCGAGGCGATCATCGCGTCCGTCCAGCGGGCGATCTCGGCGCGGTCCATGCCGTTGAGCAGGATCGCCATGGCCAGGGCGGACATCTGCTCGTCCGCCACCACGCCGCGGGTGTACGCGTCCACCACCCAGTCGATCTGCTCGGGGGACAGCGTCCCCCGGTCCCGCTTGGTGCGGATCACCTCGACGGCGTCGAAGGGCTCGGCCTGCGGCTGCGCGGTCATGGGGTTCTCCTCGGAGGACGGCTGCGACGGTCAGCCTCCGACTCTAGCGAGCAGGCCCGGGAGCGCGCCGCAGGTCAGGGACGGTCCGCCCGCTCCAGGTCGGCCGGGCCGAAGGCGTCCGGCAGCACCGCGTCGATCCCCCGCTCCCCCGCCGGGGTGAGCAGCACGAGCCCGGGGGCGCGGAACTCGTACAGCAGCTGGCGGCACCGCCCGCAGGGCATGGTCAGCACGCCCTCGCCGTCCACGCACACGAACGCGGCCAGTCGGCCGCCCCCGCCCATGCGCAGGTCGGCCAGCAGCGCGCACTCGGCGCACAGGGTCAGCCCGTAGGACGCGTTCTCGATGTTGCAGCCCGAGACGAGGCGGCCGTCGTCGGTGAGCGCGGCGGCGCCCACCCGGAACCCCGAGTAGGGCACGTAGGCGTGCTCCGTGGCGGCCAGGGCCGCGGCCCGCAGCCGGTCCCAGTCCACGCGCGGCGCCGTCGTCGTGTGCTGCCCGTCCGCCACGGCTACTCCTTCACGTACGGCACGCCCGAGGCGGCCGGGCCGCGCGAGCGGCCCACGAGGCCGGCCACGGCGAACACCGTGACGAGGTACGGGAGCATCGCCATGAACTGGCTCGGCACCGGGGTGCCGAGGATCGCCAGGACGTACTGCATGTTGGTGGCGAAGCCGAACAGCAGCGCCGCGAAGAACGCGCCGATCGGGTTCCAGCGGCCGAAGATCACGGCCGCGAGCGCGATGAAGCCCTGGCCCGCCGTCATCTCCTTGGTGAAGGACGACGCGGAGACGAGCGTGAAGAACGCCCCGCCCATGCCGGCCACCGCGCCGCCCAGCAGGACGGCGGCGTACCGCGTGCGGTTCACGTCGATGCCCACGGTGTCCGCGGCCTTGGGGTGCTCGCCCACGGCGCGCACGCGCAGGCCCCAGCGGGTGCGGAACAGGGCGAACCACAGCGCGATGACGAGCAGGTACATCGCGTAGCCCAGGATCGTCTGGTCGAACAGGATGGGCCCGAGCACGGGGATGTCCGCCAGGCCCGGGATCCGCAGGTTCGGGAAGTGCGGCGGCGCGTTGAGCTCGGTGTCCCCGCCCGTGAGGACGGTGGAGTACAGGAAGCTCGTCAGGCCGGCCACGAGCACGTTGAGCACGACGCCGACGATCACCTGGTTGACCAGGTACTTGATCGAGAACACGGCGAGCAGCCAGGACACGAGGACGCCGGCCACGATCGCGGCGGCCAGGCCCGCCCAGGGCGAGCCGGTGGCGGTGCCGACGACGGCGGCCGTGAACGCGCCCGCCAGCAGCTGACCCTCGATCGCGATGTTCACCACGCCCGAGCGCTCGGCCAGGATGCCGGCCATCGAGCCGAAGATCAGCGGGACGGCCAGCGCGAACGAGCCGGCGATCAGGCCGGTGAGGAACACGGTGGTGTTGTCCGCCGAGCCGATCACCCAGATGAGGAACGCGGCCACGAAGGCGACGGCGAACAGGGCCGCGGCCCAGCCGGGGGTGCGCCCCGAGCGCAGGGTCGCCAGCCAGGCCACCGCGGTCAGCAGCGCCATGAGCCCGACGAGCAGCCAGCCCCCCAGCACGGGGTCGGCGGTCAGGTCCGGGAGCACGACGGCGTCGGACGCGTTCGAGAGTCGGAAGGTCGCCGCCGCCTCGGGGGCGCCGAGGGCGAAGACGGCCAGGGCCAGCAGGGTCAGGATCGTCAGGGCGATCGGGGTGGTCCAGTGCCGGACCACGACCCGGGCGGGCTCGGCGGCCTCGGGGCGGACGACGTCGGCGTGGGGCCGGGCGGCGGTCGCGCTCATCGGGCGTCCCCCTTCTGCTCGTGCGGGCGGTGGGTCGGGGCCGTGTCCGTGGGTGCAGTGGTCGGAGCCTGCGGGTCCGCGACGGCGGCGGCCGCGGCCTCCTGGACGCCCGTGGACGGGGCGGCGGCGTGGCCGGCGGCACCGGTCAGCGCGGCGCCGGCCACGGCGGGCTGGGTCACGGGGTCGGCCGCGCGGCGGGCGCGCGCGGCGCCCGGGGCGGGCAGCCGGAAGATCGCACGCACCAGCGGCGGGGCCGCGATGAGCAGCACGATCACGGACTGCACCACGAGGACGATGTCGACCGGCACCCCGGTCTCGGTCTGCATGGTCACGCCGCCGGCGCGCAGGGCGCCGAAGAGCAGGCCCGCGAACAGCACGCCCACCGGGTGGGACCGGCCGAGCAGCGCCACCGTGATCGCGTCGAAGCCGAAGGACCCGGCCACGGAGGTGTTCAGCGTGCTCTCCGTGCCGGCCACGTGGGTGGCGCCGGCCAGGCCGGCGAGGCCGCCGGAGATCGCCATGGCGGCCAGGTAGGAGCCCTTGACGGAGATGCCGGCCGTGCGGGCGGCGTCCGGGTTGGCGCCCACGGCCCGCAGGCGGAAGCCGAGGGTGGAGCGCTGCATCAGCCACCACGTGAAGAGCACGGCCAGCAGCGCGACGAAGAAGCCCCAGTGCAGCCGGAAGTCGGTCCCCAGCAGCCGCGGGAACATGGCGGAGCGGTCCAGCGGCGCGGACACCGGGTTCGTGGTGCCGGGCGCCCGCAGGACGGGGGTGTTCAACAGGTACGCGAGCAGGTTCACCGCCACGTAGTTGAGCATGATCGTGAGGATCACCTCGTGCGCGCCCGTCCAGGCCTTGAGCACGCCGACGACGGAGCCCCACAGCACGCCGCCGAGCACGCCCATCACGACGACGAGCAGCAGGTGCACGCCGGCCGGCAGGTGCAGGTGCACGCCGAACCACGTGGCGAACATGGCGCCGAAGATGAACTGGCCCTGGCCGCCGATGTTGAACAGGCCCGCCCGGAAGGCGATGGCGATGCCCAGCGAGATGATGATCAGCGGGGTCGCCACGGTGAGGGTCTCGGTGAGCGGGTAGAGCATGCCCGTCGCGTCCGAGGCCCGGTAGTTGAAGACGGCGCCGCGGAACAGGGCCGCGAAGGCCCCGGCGAACGCGGCCCAGGCGGCGGAGAGCAGGTCGCCCGGGCGGGCGAAGAAGTAGCCGGCGGCGTCGCGGACGTCCTCGTCCACGGCGATGATCAGCAGACCGGAGATCAGCAGGGACAGCAGGATCGCCAGGGCGGTGACCGTGCCGTTGCCCGAGAGGATCCGGCGCAGGGCGGAGTCGGCGGGGGCGGGCCGGGCGGCCGCGTCGGACGCGGGGGCCGGGCGCTGCGGGGCGGCGGTGCTCACGGGCGCTCTCCTTCCGTGGTGGGGTGGGCGGCGGGCGCCTCACCGGCGGTGCCGGGCGTGCCCGCGGCGACGTCTGCGCCGGAGGCGAGGGCCGCGTCGTCGGGGGTCTGGCCGGCCATCATGAGGCCGAGCGTCTCGCGCGAGGTGTCCCCCGGCACGATGCCGACGATCCGCCCGTGGTACATCACGGCGATCCGGTCCGCCAGCTCGAGGACCTCGTCCAGCTCGGTGGAGACGATCAGCACGGGGGTGCCGGCGTCGCGCTCGGCGATGATCCGGTCGTGCAGGAACTCGATCGAGCCGACGTCCACGCCGCGCGTGGGCTGCGAGGCGATGAACAGGCGCAGCCCGTCCACGAGTTCGCGGGCCATGACGACCTTCTGCTGGTTGCCTCCCGAGAGGGAGGAGACCGGCAGGTCCACGCCCTGGGTGCGGACGTCGAACTCGGCCACGCGGCGCTCGGCGAGCGCCCGCACCGCGGCGGGGCGCATCTGCACGGCGTTGCCGGCCGGGGCGACGTCGTACCGGTTGAGCACCATGTTCTCCTCCACGGAGAACGGGCCGACGAGCCCGTCCGTGGAGCGGTCCTCGGGCACGAAGCCGACGCCGGCGCGGATGATCTGGCGGGTGGACCGGCCGATCAGCTCCCGACCGTCCAGGGTGACGGAGCCGGTGGCCTTGACCAGGCCCATGATCGCCTCGGTCAGCTCGGTCTGCCCGTTGCCCTGCACACCGGCCACGGCGAGGACCTCGCCCTGGCGGACGGCGAAGGACACGGCGTCCAGCAGCACCTGGCCCGTGGGCGAGACGACGGAGAGGTCCTCGACGCGGAACGTCTCCTCCCCCAGGGTCGGGGCCGTCTTGCGCCGCTCGAGGACGACGTTCCGGCCCACCATGAGGGCGGCCAGCTCGGCGGCCTCGGCGGAGGGCTCCGCCGTGCCGACCACGCGGCCGCGGCGCAGCACGGTGATGTCGTCCGAGACGGCCTTGACCTCGCGCAGCTTGTGGGAGATGAACACGATCGCCGTGCCGTCCGCCCGCAGCTGCCGGATGATGCCGAGCAGCTCGTCGGTCTCCTGGGGGGTGAGCACGGCGGTCGGCTCGTCCAGGATGAGGATGCGCGCGTCGCGGACGAGGGCCTTGATGATCTCGACGCGCTGCTGCACGCCCACGGGCAGGTCCTCGACGACGGCGTCCGGGTCCACGTCGAAGCCGTACTGCGCGGAGATCTCCCGGATCCGCCGGCGGGTGGCCTCGAGGTCGAGCACGCCCAGGGCGCGGGTGTGCTCGTCGCCGAGGGCCACGTTCTCGGCCACCGTGAAGACGGGCACGAGCATGAAGTGCTGGTGCACCATGCCGATGCCCGCGCGCATGGCCTCGCCGGGGCCGGAGAACCGGACGGGCTCGCCGTCGAGCAGGATCTCCCCCTCGGTGGGCTCGTAGAGCCCGAAGAGGACGTTCATCAGGGTGGACTTGCCGGCGCCGTTCTCGCCGAGGAGGGTGTGCACCCGCCCCGACTCCACGGTCAGGTTCACGTCCTCGTTCGCGGCGAACGAGCCGAAGCGCTTGGTGATCCCGCGCAGTTCGAGCCTCATCGAGGGCCTTCCGTCTGGTCGATGCTCGTGGTGCCGCGCTCGGCGGCGGGGGCGGGCCGGGCGCCCGCGCGCCGCGGGGCCGGTCCGGAGGGGTCCGGGCCGGCCCTGCGGCGGTGGCGAGGCGGGTCAGGCCTCCGGGGAGTACTCCGAGCCGACCTTCAGCTCGCCCGAGACGATCTTGGCCTCGAGATCCTTGAGCTCGTCCTTGAGCTCCTGCGGCACCGTGTCCTCGAAGTCGTGGAACGGGGCCAGCTCGACGCCCTTGTTCTCCAACGTGCCCACGTAGGGCTCGGCCGAGAACTCGTCCTTCAGGTCCGCGGCGATCACGTCGGCGACGGACTGGCCCATGTTCTTCTTCACCGAGGTGAGGATCAGGTTGCCGTCCTTGGTGGACTCGTAGCCGTCCGAGTCCGGCCAGATGACCTTGACGTCCTTGCCGCCCTGGTTCGCCTCGCGGACGGCGTCCAGGGTGCCCAGGCCCACGGGGCCGGCCACCGGCATCACGATGTCGGCGCCCTCGTTGATGAAGTTGGCGGTGTTCGTCTTGCCGTTGGCCACGTTCTTGAAGTCGCCCGTGAAGGAGCCGGTCTTCGCGTCCTTGTCCCAGCCCAGGACCTTGACGTCCTTGTCCTTGACCTCGTTGTAGTGCTCCACGCCGCGGGCGAAGCCGTCCATGAAGATGGTGACGGTGGGGATCTCCATGCCGCCATAGGTGGCCACGGTGCCGGTCTCGGTGGTGCCCGCCGCCAGGTACCCGGCCAGGAACGCCGCCTGCGCCGTGTCGTAGGTGAGCTTCTGGAAGTTGTCGGAGAAGCCCTCCGCGGTGACGTCCACGCCGAAGAAGTGGGTGTCCGAGTGCTGCGCGGCGATCGGCTTCATGGCGTCGCCGAGGAGGAAGCCCACGCCGATGACGGCGTCGCAGTCGGCGTTGACCATGGCGGTCACGTTCGGGGTGAACTCGCTGGGCTCGTTCGACTCGGCCTCGCTGGTGGTGATGCCGTAGGCCTTCTCGGCGGCCTTGAGGCCCTCGTAGGAGGACTGGTTGAAGGAGCGGTCGTCGAAGCCGCCCTCGTCCGAGACGATGCAGGCCTTGTAGTCGTTGTTGTCCGAGCCGACGCCGTCCACGGTGGCGATGGCCTCGCTCTCGGCGGCGCCGGAGCCCGAGGCCTCGGACTGCTCCGGCGGGGCGCCGCACGCGGTCAGCAACAGGCCGGAGACGCCGAGCGCGGCGACGGGGAGCAGGAGACGACGACGGCGCGCGGCCGACGGGGTGGCGATGCCCATGGGGTCCTCATTTCGGAAGGCACGGTGCGAGGCCCGCGGCCGGTGGCCGCGGAAAGACGGGGCCCGTGCGGGCGGCCCCGTCCGGATGAGCGCGAGTCTACCGAACGGTGGGCCCGTCCCCTCCGGCGGGTGCGGGCGGCGGGGTCAGTGGTGGTCCTCGCCCGTGAGCACCTGCAGCGCGGCGGCGGTGAAGACCCGCATGCCCACGCCGATGGCCCGCTCGTCCGGCGCGTAGTCCCCGCGGTGCAGATCGTAGATGGGGCCACCCGGGGACCGGGTGCCGAGGCGCAGCATGGAGCCGGGCACCTTCTGGGTCATCCAGGCGAAGTCCTCGCCGCCCATCGACTGCGGGGTCAGGACGATCGCCCGCGAGCCGAGCTCCCGCCGCGCCGCGGTCTCGATCAGCGCCGTCTCGCCCTCGGTGTTGTGCACCGGCGGGACGCCGCGCACGTGCTCGAGCTGCACGTGCACGCCGTACGGCGCGGCCACCTGCCGGACCACCTCGTCGAGCAGCGCACCGGCCTCCTCCCACACGTCCGCGTCGAGGCAGCGCATGGTCCCGGCCAGGTAGCCGGTGTTGTCGATCGCGTTGGGCGCGCTGCCGGCGGCGATCTGCCCCCACACCACCGAGACGGCCGAGCGCACGTCGATCCGCCGGGAGAGCACGGCGGGCACGTTCACGGCGATCTGGGACAGGGCGAAGACCATGTCCTCGGTGAGGTGGGGCCGCGAGGTGTGCCCACCGCGTCCGGTGAGGGTGATCCGGATCGTGTCCGCCGCCGAGGTGATGGCGCCGATGCGGGTGCCGATCGAGCCGACGTCGACCTGGGGGTCGCAGTGCGCCGCCAGGATGCGGGGCACGTCGTCGAGGATCCCCTGGCGCAGCACGGCCAGGGAGCCGCCGGGCAGCCGCTCCTCCGCGGGCTGGAAGATGACGCGGACCGTGCCGTGGACCCGCTCGCCGGCCGCGCGCAGGTCGGCGTCGGCGGTGGCCCCGCGGAGGATGCGGCCGAGGGCGACGGCCACACCCGCCATGACGGCGGTGTGCATGTCGTGGCCGCACGCGTGCGCGACGCCGTCATTGACGGACACGTAGGGCAGGCCGGTCTCCTCCTCGACCGGCAGCGCGTCGATGTCCGCGCGCAGGGCCAGCACCACCGGCCCCTCCCCGACGTCCACGTAGGCGCCCGTGGACTCCATCCGCACGGGCGAGAGCCCGTAGCCGGAGAGCAGCTCCACGATGCGGTCGGTGGTGCGGTACTCCTCATAGGAGAGCTCGGGATGCCGGTGCAGGTCCCGGCGGAAGGACACGATCTCGTCCTCGAGCTCGGCCACCACGGGGCCCACCGAGGGGACGGAGGTCGGACGGGGCCCGGTCAGCACGGAGTCGGAGGTGGTCATGGCCCAGCACCCTACTCCGGGGGTGCCGGTCGGTGCGGGCCGGACCCGGCCCAGGGCGCGGTCAGAGGACCTCGTCCACGCCCTCCGCCTTGAGCGCCTCGACGGCCTTCTTGACCTCCTGGGCGTGCTCCGTGGTGGTGACCAGCAGCGCGTCCTCGGTGTCCACGACGACGACGTCCTCGATGCCGATCAGCGCGATGACGCGCTTCGTGTCCGTCACCACGACGCCGGACGCGTCGTCCGAGTACACGCGCGGAGTGTCGCCGATCACCGTGATGCCGGAGGCGTCCCTGACCGGGTTCAGGCGGGCGATCGCCGCGAAGTCCCCCACGTCGTCCCACGTGAAGGAGCCGGGGATCACGGCCACGTCGCCGACGGCGGCGGCGGGCTCGGCCACGGCGTAGTCGATGGCGGTCTTCGTCAGCTCGGGCCACACCCGGGCCATGACCTCGTCCCGCTCCGGCGTCTCCCACGCGCGGGCGATCTCCATCAGGCCGGCGTGCAGCGCGGGCTCGTTCTCCTCGAGGTGGGCCAGCATGAGGCCCACGGGCGCCACGAACATGCCCGCGTTCCAGAGGTAGCGGCCGGACTTCACGTACTGCTGGGCGACCTTCAGGTCCGGCTTCTCCACGAACGCGGCGACGTCGTGCGCGTCCGGGGCGCCGGCCACGCGGAGACGGCGGCCCCGGCGGATGTAGCCGAAGCCCGTGGCCGCGTGCGTGGGCTCGATGCCGATGGTCACGATCCGGCCCGTGGCCGCCGTCTCGACGGCCTGCCGCACCGCGTCCTGGAAGACCTCCACCGGGGAGATCACCTGATCCGCCGCGAACGAGCCCATGATCGTGTCCGGGTCGCGCAGGGAGAGGATCGCCGCGGCCAGGCCGATGGCGGCCGCGGAGTCCTTGGGCGAGGGCTCGAGCACCAGATCCGTCTCCGCCAGGGCCGGCAGCTGCGTGCACACCGCCTCCCGGTGGGCCTCCCCGGTCACCACGAGCATGCCCGCGGCCAGGGGCGCCAGACGGTCCCACGTGGCACGGATCAGGGTCTGGCCCGAGCCGGTGAGGTCGTGGAGGAACTTCGGCGCGGCGGCCCGCGAGAGGGGCCACAGGCGGGTGCCCACGCCCCCGGCGGGGATCACGGCGTGGAAGCGGGACAGGGCCGTGCCCGGCGCGGCCTCGCGCGGGGCATCGGTCAGGTTCGGATCGGTGCTCACCGGGCCAGACTACGGAACCGTCCGGACGGGGGACCACTCGACGCGTCCCAGGCGGGGCACAGCCCAGACCGAACAGGACGGCGGCGGGGCGCCGCACGCGTCACAGTGGTCGCCCGGGTCCCGGTCGGGCACGGAGGCGCGGGAAGGGTCTACCCTAGGTGGAGGAATCCACTCGCACACGCCCCTGCCCGTCGTCGTCCCACGGCGGAGGACCGGGATCGTGCATTCCCCCTGGAGGTATCAACCGTGTCTAGCGCCACTGCGCAGGCCCCGGCCAAGAACGGCCGCGGAACCCTGTACCGGGGCCACGGCGGCATGTGGTCCTGGGTGGGCCACCGCGTCACCGGCGTCGTCATCTTCTTCTACCTGCTCGTCCACGTGCTGGACACGGCCCTGGTCCGGGTCTCCCCCGAGGCCTACAACGCCGTGATCGGCTCGTACAAGACGTGGTACTTCGCGCTCGGCGAGGCCGGCCTCGTCGCGGCGATCATCTTCCACGCCCTGAACGGCCTGCGCATCATCCTGGTCGACTTCTGGAAGGGCGGCACCCAGCACCACAAGACCCTGCTGTGGATCGTGCTGGGGCTGTGGGTCGTCCTGACCCTGGGCTTCGCCATCCGTCACTTCAGCCTCGCACTCGGAGGTCACTGAGCCATGAGCACCACCGCTGAGACCACCATCGCGGCGCCCCGCAGCCGCCGTCTGGACCCCAAGTACACGCGCGACGGCGGCGGCCGCGGCAACTTCGAGATGCTCGCCTGGCTGTTCATGCGCATCTCGGGCGTCTTCCTCGTCGTGCTGATCGCCGTGCACCTGACCACCAACCTGCTGGTGGGCGACGGCATCCACGCCATCGACTTCGGCTTCGTGGCCGGCAAGTGGGCGCACCCGCTGTGGCAGTTCTGGGACCTGGCCCTCCTGTGGCTGGCCATGCTGCACGGCGCCAACGGCGTGCGCACGATCATCAACGACTACACCCGTCGCGGCAGCGCCCGCTTCTGGCTGACGATGATCCTGTACATCGCCACGGCCGTGATCATCATCCTCGGCACCCTGGTGATCTTCACCTTCGATCCCTGCATGGTGGACGCCTCCGGCGCCCTGCTCGAGGGCTCCCCGGCCTTCTGCGGCTGACCTCGGAAACGCTCACCCTGCGGTGCGGCCGGCCCGAGCGGCCGCCGCGTCACAGACACCCAGAAAGAGAGACCTGAATGCAGGTGCACAAGTACGACGTGGTGATCGTCGGCGCCGGCGGCGCGGGCATGCGCGCGGCCATCGAGGCCGGTCAGCGCGCGCACACCGCCGTCCTCACCAAGATCTACCCCACGCGTTCCCACACCGGCGCGGCCCAGGGCGGCATGTGCGCGGCCCTCGCCAACGTCGAGGAGGACAACTGGGAGTGGCACACGTTCGACACCGTCAAGGGCGGCGACTACCTGGTGGACCAGGACGCCGCGGAGGTCATGGCTAAGGAGGCCATCGACGCGGTGCTGGACCTCGAGAAGATGGGCCTGCCCTTCAACCGCACCCCCGAGGGCAAGATCGACCAGCGCCGCTTCGGCGGCCACACCCGTGACCACGGCAAGGCGCCCGTGCGCCGCGCCTGCTACGCCGCGGACCGCACCGGCCACATGATCCTCCAGACGCTGTACCAGAACTGCGTCAAGCACAACGTGGAGTTCTTCAACGAGTTCTACGTGCTCGACCTGCTGCTGGTGGAGGAGGACGCCGTGCGCGAGGACGGCACCGCCTACAAGCAGAAGCGCACCGCCGGCGTCGTCTCCTACGAGCTGGCCACCGGCGAGATCCACGTCTTCCAGGCCAAGTCGGTCATCTTCGCCACCGGCGGCGCCGGCAAGGTGTACAAGACCACCTCGAACGCCCACACCCTCACCGGCGACGGCATGGCCATCGCCTACCGCGCGGGCCTGCCGCTCGAGGACATGGAGTTCGTGCAGTTCCACCCGACCGGCCTGGCCGGCCTGGGCATCCTGCTCTCCGAGGCCGCACGCGGCGAGGGCGGCATCCTCCGCAACGCGGACGGCGAGCGCTTCATGGAGCGCTACGCCCCCACCATCAAGGACCTCGCCCCGCGCGACATCGTGGCCCGGTCCATGGCCGAGGAGGTCCGTCAGGGCCGCGGCGCCGGCCCCAACAAGGACTACGTGCTGCTCGACCTGACGCACCTGGAGCCCTCGCACATCGACGAGAAGCTCCCGGACATCACCGAGTTCGCCCGCACGTACCTGGGCGTCGAGCCCTACACGGAGCCGGTGCCGGTGTTCCCCACCTGCCACTACTTCATGGGCGGCATCCCCACGAACATCCAGGCCGAGGTCCTCCAGGACAACGACACCGTCGTGCCGGGCCTGTACGCCGCCGGCGAGGTGGCCTGCGTGTCCGTGCACGGGTCCAACCGCCTGGGCACCAACTCGCTGCTGGACATCAACGTGTTCGGCCGCCGCGCCGGCATCTACGCCGCCGAGTACGCCGCGCAGGCGGACTGGGTGGAGCTGCCCGAGGGCGGCGAGCTGCCGACCGTGGAGCACATCGAGAACCTGCGCTCCGCCACCGGCTCCGAGCGCGTCGCGGACATCCGCGCCGAGCTCCAGGAGTCGATGGACGCGGACATGCAGGTCTTCCGCGACGAGGACTCGATCCGCCGCGCACTGGCCAAGATCGAGGAGCTGCGCGGGCGCTACGAGAACGTGTCCGTCCAGGACAAGGGCCGCCGCTTCAACCTCGACCTGCTCGAGGGCATGGAGCTGGGCTACCTCCTGGACATCGCCGAGGCGATGACCCTCGCGGCCCTGGGCCGCAAGGAGTCCCGCGGCGGGCACTACCGCGAGGACTACCCCGACCGCGACGACGAGAACTTCATGGCGCACACCATGATCTACCGTGACGAGACCGCGGAGATGGAGGGCGTCAAGGGCATCCGCTTCGAGACCAAGCCCGTCGTCGTGACCCGTTACCAGCCGATGGAGCGTAAGTACTGATGAGCCACTCAGCAACCGAGACCGAGGCCCCCGTGGCCCAGGCGCAGACCCAGTCCGCCGGTGGCGGCGCAGGCGAGGTCGAGAGCTTCGACATCGTGCTCAAGGTCCGCCGCTACCTCCCGGAGTCCTCCGAGGAGTCCTACTGGGACGAGTGGCGCCTGACCATGTACGGCACCGACCGCGTGCTGGACGCCCTGCACAAGGTCAAGTGGGACCACGACGGCACCCTGTCGTTCCGCCGCTCCTGCGCCCACGGCGTGTGCGGCTCCGACGCCATGCGCATCAACGGCCGCAACCGCCTGGCCTGCAAGACGCTCCTGAAGGACCTCGACCTGTCCAAGCCCATCCTGGTGGAGCCCATCAAGGGCCTGCCGGTGGAGAAGGACCTGATCGTGGACATGGACCCGTTCTTCCAGTCCTACCGCGAGATCATGCCGTTCCTGGTCGCCGAGGGCCACGCGCCCACCAAGGAGCGCTACCAGTCCCAGGCCGACCGGGCGATCTACGACGACACCACGAAGTGCATCCTGTGCGCCGCGTGCACCTCGTCCTGCCCGGTGTTCTGGACGGACGGCCAGTACTTCGGCCCGGCCGCCATCGTGAACGCACACCGGTTCATCTTCGACTCGCGTGACGAGGCCGGCGACATGCGCCTGGAGATCCTGAACGACAAGGAGGGCGTGTGGCGCTGCCGCACGACCTTCAACTGCACCGACGCGTGCCCCCGCGGCATCCAGGTGACCAAGGCGATCGCCGAGGTGAAGCAGGCCATCCTGGCCCGCCAGTTCTGATCCCCCGCACCACGACGGCGGCCCGTCTCCTCGCACGAGGAGGCGGGCCGCCGTCGTCGTGGGCGGAGCCCCCTCCCGCCGAGGCCCGCAGACGCGCCGTCACCGGCCCGGCGTAGCGGTGTGTCTGCGGGCCTCAGCGTGGGGACGGGCGGGACCGGAGGCGGAGGCGGGGGCGGTCCGAGCTCAGACGTCGAAGGCGGCGCGCGTCTCCCGCCGGTGCGCCACACGCAGCCACACCGCGCTGGACACGAGCATCCCGACGACGGCGCCCAGCACGACCGGACCCCCTCCCCCGGCCTGCACCATCCGCCCGCCGTCGACCATCCAGAAGGCCGCCGTGAGCATCCCCAGCACCACGAGCACGCTCCCCACGGGGCGCACGGCCCGGATGCGGCGGGTGATGCCGGCCAGGAGCACCAGGGTCAGGACGACCACCGCCGCGGCGGCCACCGGCCACGCCCCCGCCGGGGTGAGGAACGCGGCGACGTCGGCGTCGGTGACCTCGCTCGCGCCCCAGGAGCGCGCCTCCAGCACGGCGCGGGCGTAGCCGGGCGTCGACTGCAGCGCGAGCACGCCCCCCACGCCGGCCGCGCTCAGTGCGCCCGTGACGGCCGTGACGGTCTGGAACAGGCGCAGGGGACGCAGCGACGCGAGATCGGGGGCGGGGTCCGTGGTCTCGTGGGGATCGTCGTCGAGGGGGTGCATGCCCCCATCATGCCCGGCGGCGCAGGAAGGTCGTTGCGAGGCCCGGGTTGAAGGCGCACACGAGCCAGGCCGCGTTCACGAGCGCGAACAGCCCGCCCAGGACCAGGGGCAGCACCACGTCCCCGGCGGGGAAGACGAACAGGCGGATGGCCCCCAGCAGCGTCACGAAGATGGCGATCGAGGCGAACAGGGCACCCATGATGCGCGCCGTGTTGCTGTGCCGGGTCAGGCCGACGAGGACGATCGCGTAGACCGCCAGACCCAGCAGGGTCGCGAACCAGACACTGCCGGTGAGGGCGCCCTCGATGGCCTCGGCGGTCATCGCGGGCGACTGCGCGCCGCCCTCGGGCAGCGAGTCCGCGATGTCCTGGGCCGCGCCCGGGAGGAGGTTCCGCAGGATCGACGCGGCGTAGAGGACCGCGGACGCGACCGTGAGCCCGAGCAGCGCCCGGAACACGCCGGGGGTGCGGGCATCGGGGCGGATGAGCGGGCGGGCGTCCGGGCCGGAGTGCCCGGCGATGCGCCGCCGCGCTTCGTCCGGACCCACCACGGGCCGCCCGCCGCCGTCCAGGTCGTCGGGGTGGGGGGACACGGGATGCGGGGGTCGATGATCGGAGGCCATGTCGCCATGGTCTCCGCTGGCCGACGCCGGGGCGAGGGCTGGCGACCCAGGACTCGCCGCCGGCGAACGGCGTCGGGGTCAGGCGCGGCGGCCCTGACGGGTGTAGGCCGCGACCTGCGGGTTGAAGGCCTTGACCAGCCACAGGATGTTCACGATCACCAGCGCCAGGCTGAGCACGGAGGCCAGCACGCCGCCGATGCCGGGGTAGGTCACGAAGGAGAAGATGCCGCCGACGGCGCTGAGGGTGCCCAGGATCCCGACGACGATGCCGAGGATGCGGGCCCAGTTCTTGGCCCCGCGGAGGTTGAAGTACACCAGGGCGTACAGGGCCACGCCGATGAGCAGGACGATGATCGTGCCCACCGTCACGGAGGCGCCCACGACAGGCGCGATCTCCTCCACCTGCTCGGGGGTCAGGCCGCTCTGGCGAAGGGAGTCCCGCATGCGTTCGATGCTCTCCTCGCCGCCGAACAGGGCCGGCAGGGAGGACAGCACGTACAGCGCGAGCGACGTGAGCGTCAGCGTCAGGAGCGCGGGGAACGCGGCCGGCTCCGGGACGATGCCGTACGGGCTGCCCGGCTGGGCGCCGTAGCCCGGGGCCGCGTAGGGCTGCGTGCCGTAGCGGGAGCCCACGGCGGGCTGCTCCGGGTTCGGGTTCGGTCGATCGGTGGTCATGGTGTGCTCCTCGGTGTCGTGGGTGACGGTGGTGGCGGTGACGGGCGCGGTGGCAGGATCACTCGTGCCGCAGTGCCTCGATGGGATCCTTCCGGGCCGCACGCAGGGCGGGCAAGGTGCCGGCGATGAACGCGATGGCCACGATCAGCAGCAGGATCAGCAGCAGGGCGAGGGGGTTGACCGCGAACAGGACCAGGCCGGTGACGCCGCTGAGGGGGCCGGTGGTCAGCACCTGGTTCGCGATGAGTCCGACGGCGACGCCCAGGCCGATGCCGATCAGCGAGCCGAGCAGGCCGATCACGACGGCCTCCATGGTGAACAGGCCGAAGATCTTCCCGCCGGTCATGCCGAGGGCCTTCATGAGGCCGATCTCCCGGGTGCGCTCCTGCACCGCCATGAGCAGGGTGTTGATGATGCCGAAGCTGGCGGCGAGCAGCGCGATGAGCGCGAAGCCGGTGAGCACCCACGTGACGGCGTCGATGATGCCGCGGATCACGCCGAGCTGCTCCTCGAGGGTCTGCGCCAGCAGGCCCTGGTCGGCCAGCGCCTGCTTCACGGCGTCCTCGTTCGCCTCCGGGTCCTCCACGATCGCCGTGGCCTGGAAGTAGGTGTCCCGCTGGGACTCCGGCAGGCCCTCCGTCGTGATGTCGTAGATCTCCTGCTCGAGCGACTCCGACGGCGTCGGGGCGGTGCCCGCACCGGACGCGGCCGCCTTCGTCACACCGACCACGGTGGCCTTCACGGACTTCTGCTCCTGCAGCGGGGTCGCCGCCACGACGGTCAGCTCCGTGCCGACCAGGTCCTCGGCGTCGCTGGCGCCCAGGTCCTCCACCCACGACTCGGGCATGACGATCTCCGCGGCGCCGGCCTCGGGGGCACGGCCGGCGGAGAAGGTGAGCATGTCGATCTCACCGGAGCTGCCCATGAAGCCGGTCTGCCACTTGCGGTCGTCCGGGCCCTGGATGTACTCCGGCTCGGCCACCCGATAGGTCTTCACCTCGGTGACGTGCTCGGTGTCCTCGATCGCGGCGAGGTCCTCCTGGGTGAGCAGTGGCATGCCGAACATCTCGCCGCCGGCGGCGTCCTGCTCCGTGTACTCCTGGGGCGAACCGCTCGCCGCGCCGGCCGAGGACATGTCCTGCTGCTTCATCACGGTCAGCTCACCGGGCTTGCCGAAGCCCTCGACCACGTTGTCCACGTACTTGTTGAT
The DNA here is from genome assembly GCF_900537135.1 of Micrococcus sp. Alg238-R198. Lineage (NCBI taxonomy): Bacteria > Bacillati > Actinomycetota > Actinomycetes > Micrococcales > Micrococcaceae > Micrococcus > Micrococcus sp. Alg238-R198. The sequence continues at coordinate 28,370 of NZ_UNRH01000008.1, read as the reverse complement.
GCCCGCGCCGAGCCCCGTGGTGAGGGTCAGCGTGAACGCGCCGATCACGATCGCGACGACGGTGAGGAAGGTGCGCAGCTTGGAGCGCATCGTGTTGGCGAGCGCCGTGCCCGCGACGTCGGTGGCCTTCATGCCCGTGCTCCGTCCCGCTCGGTGCCGACGCGCTCGTCGGCGATGACCACGCCGTCCTGCAGCTCGACGCGACGGTCGCACTGGGCGGCCAGGTCGTCGTCGTGGGTGACCACCACGAGGGTGATGCCCTCGTCGCGGTGCAGGCCGAAGAGGATGTCCTCCACGGCCGCCGAGGTGGCGGAGTCCAGGTTGCCCGTGGGCTCGTCCGCGAACAGCACCGTCGGGTTGTTCACGAGCGCGCGGGCGATGCACACGCGCTGCTTCTGGCCGCCGGAGAGGTCCGTGGCCTTGTTCTTCGCCTTGTCCGCGAGCTCGAGCCGCTCGAGCACCGCCATGCCGCGGCGGGCGCGCTCGGCCCGGCCCACGCCGGCGATCTTCAGCGGCAGCACGGTGTTCTCCAGGACCGTCTGGTTCGGGTTCAGGAAGAACTGCTGGAACACGAAGCCGAACCGCTCGTTGCGCAGCTGGGAGATCTCCGCGGCCTTGAGCTGGGAGACGGGACGGCCGTCCATCGCCACCACGCCGGCGGAGGGCTGGTCCAGCAGCGCCAGCAGATGCATCAGGGTGGACTTGCCGGAGCCGGACTTGCCGACGACGGCCAGGGACTCGCCGCGCTGAATCTGCAGGGTGATGCCCTTCAGCGCGTCGAAGCGGGACGCCCCGCGGCCGTAGACCTTGACGAGGTTCTCCGTCTCCAGGACGGGTTCGGCGCCGGGCGGGACCTCGGCGACGGCGGGGATGGGGACCGCGGTGGACATGGCTCCGGCACTCCTCTGTCGGTGGGGCTCGCCCCCGCTGCGGCAGGAGCGGAGGCAGTGCCTCCATCCTGACAGCCACGCACGCGCCGCCGCCTCCGACTCGAGTCGGAGAAACACCACGGCCCGCGTCCCCCGCAGGTCGGGGGCGCGGGCCGTCGTCGGGGGGGCCGGTGCGGCCCGGCTCAGCGCAGCGGCGGCAGGAAGCCGACCTTGGCGTAGACGTCCTCGAGCACGGGCGTGGCCACGGCGCGGGCCTTCTCGGCGCCGGCGGCGAGGATGCGGTCGAGCTCGGCGGGGTCGTCCAGCAGCGCGAGGGCGCGCTCGCGCACGGGGGCCAGGCGCTCGACGACGGCGTCCGCCACCGCGACCTTGAGGTGCCCGTACATCTTGCCGACGAACTCCTCCTCGAGCTGCGGGATCGGCGTGCCGGACACCGCGGAGAGGATGGTCAGCAGGTTGGAGACGCCGGGCTTGGCCTCGCGGTCGAAGCGCACCTCGGTGCCGTCGTCGGTGACCGCGGACTTGATCTTCTTGGCGGTCTTCTTCGGCTCCTCGAGGATGTTGATGAGCCCGTTCGGGGACGCCGCGGACTTGGACATCTTCGACGTGGGGTCCTGCAGGTCGTAGATGCGCGCGCCGGTCTCCGGGTAGAAGCCGGTGGGCACCACGAACGTCTCGCCGTAGCGGTGGTTGAAGCGCTGGGCCAGGTCGCGGGTGAGCTCCACGTGCTGGCGCTGGTCGTCGCCCACGGGCACGCCGTGCGGCTGGTAGAGCAGGATGTCCGCGGCCATGAGCATGGGGTACGCGAGCAGGCCGACGCCGGCCGCGTCCGCGCCCTGCTTGGCGGACTTGTCCTTGAACTGGGTCATGCGCATGGCCTCGCCCATGCCGGTCATGCAGGTCAGCACCCACGCCAGCTGCGCGTGCTCGGGCACCTGGGACTGGACGAACAGCGTGGAGCGCTCGGGGTCGATGCCGCCGGCGATGAACTGCGCGGCGGCCACCCGCGTGCGCTCCGCGAGCGCGGCCGGGTCCTGCGGCACGGTGATGGCGTGCAGGTCGGGGATGAAGAAGAACGCCTCGAAGTCGGCCTGGGTGCGCTCCCAGTTCACGAGGGCGCCGAGGTAGTTGCCCAGGTGGAGGGAGTCCGCCGAGGGCTGCATGCCGGAGAGCACGCGGTGCCGGGCGGACGCGCCGGCCAGGTGGGCGGTGGCGGCGGCGTCCTGGGCCAGCACGTCCTGCACGGAGTTCTTCTTCATGGTCATCTCAGCCTCGGGTCTCTCCTGCACGGTCAGAACTGGTAGTCGACCACGAGCGGGGCGTGGTCGGAGAAGCGGGTGCCCCAGCTGGGGGCGCGGTCCACGACGGCGGTCGTCGCCCGCTCGGCCAGGCCCGCGGTCGCCATGTGGTAGTCGATGCGCCACCCGGCGTCGTTGTCGAAGGCCTTGCCGCGCATGGACCACCACGTGTACGGGCCCGGCACCGGCCCGGCGAGGGCGCGGTGCACGTCCGTGAAGCCGAGCTCACCGAAGAACCGGTCGAAGTAGGCGCGCTCCTCGGGCAGGAAGCCGGCCTTCTTCACGTTGCCCTTCCAGTTCTTGATGTCCAGCTCGGTGTGGCCCACGTTGAGGTCGCCCGTGACGAGGGCATGCCCCTCCCCCGCGGCCAGCTCGGAGAGGCGGCGGACCATCTCGTCGAGGAACCGGTACTTGTCCGCCTGCTTCGGGGTGTCGACCTCGCCCGAGTGCACGTACGCGGAGACCACGGTCAGCGGCGAGCCGTCCGGCAGGCGCAGGTCGGCCTCGATCCAGCGGCCGGCGTCGTCGAAGTACCCGTCGGCGTCGGCGATGCCCGTGCGGACCTCGCCGAGCGGGAACCGCGAGGCGATCGCGACGCCGGCCCGCCCCTTGGCGGCGGCCACGGCGTCCGCCAGGTGCACCTCGTCCCAGTCCTCGCCCACGATCTCGCGGACCAGCTGCGCCGTGACGTCCGCTGGGGCGCGCACCTCCTGGAGGGTGAGCACGTCCACGCCGCGGCCGGCGAACCACTCCCGCATGCCCTTGCGGTGCGAGGCGCGGATGCCGTTGACGTTCACGGTGGCCACGCGCACGGCGCCGTCGGCCTTGGGCGCCCCGGCGTTGGCGTGCACCACCGGCTCACCCTCGGCGGGCTCGGGGTACTTCCCGGTGACGGGGTCCTTCTCGGGCAGCGCCGTCATCAGCCGATCACCGTCCCGCTCACCGGGCCCTCGGCGCCACCGGCCCGGGACTCCTTGATCATGTCGCGGGCGTTGGAGGCCGTGATGTCGATGGTCTCCAGGGCACGGTCCACCATCTCGCGGTCCATGCCCTCGCCCGCGGCGAGCTGCTCGCGCACCACGCGCACCTGCACCTGGGCGATCTTGAACGAGTGGTCCAGCTTGGTGTCCCGCAGGGGGTCCGCGGCCGGCGCCGGCGGGGCCACCGCGGGGGCGGCGGCGTCGGCGTCGCGGCCGCGCAGGGCGGCGACGTCGGCGCGGGCGTTCTGCATGGCGGTGTCCACCTTGCGGCCCGCGGCCTGGACGCCGCGGCGCATCTGCAGGTACACGACCACCGCGAACACGAGCCAGCCGGCGGCGACGGCGACCACGAGCCACCCGATCACGTCGTTCTGGTTCGCGGCGAAGATGATCGCCACGATCAGGATGACGATCATCGCGACGAAGCCGAGCGATCCCACGCGCAGGCCGGCGCGGGGGCCGCGGCGCGCGCCGTCGGGACCGGGGGTCAGGGACTGGGACATGGGTGCTCCTCCGGAGGGGCTCGTGGGGTCTGCCCTCCATCATCCCGCATCGTGGGGTGGGGTCCGAATCGGGCGGCCCGCGTCGGTGCCTATCCTGAGGCGATGACCCCCCGCCCCCCGCACCCCGCCGACCCCGCGTCCGGGGCCTTCACCCCTGACCAGCGCCGCATCCTCACCGCACTGCTCATGCCGCTCTTCCTCGCGCTGATGAGCGTGTCCGTGGTGAACGTGGCGCTGCCGGCCATCGAGTCGGGCCTGGACGCCACGAGCGCGGATCTGCAGTGGGTGCTGGCGGGGTACACGCTGACGTTCGGCACCGTGCTCGTGGCCGCGGGCCGCGCCGGCGACCTGTGGGGGCGCAAGAACCTGTTCCTGGCGGGCATCACGCTGTACATGCTCGGCTCCCTGCTCTCCGGCCTGGCCGGGGACACCCTGCTGCTCAATGCCGGGCGCCTGCTCACGGGCCTGGGCGCGGGCGTGTTCAACCCCCAGGTCATCGGGTTCATCCAGTCGAACTTCCACGGCCGCGCCCGCGGGCGGGCCTACGGGCTGTTCGGCACCGTGGTGGGCCTCGGCGTGGCCGTGGGGCCCCTGCTCGGCGGGCTGTTCCTCGGCGCGTTCGGCCCCGAGTGGGGCTGGCGCTCCACGTTCCTCATGAACGTGCCCGTGGGCCTGGCCGCCGTCGCGATGGGCGCCCTCTGGCTGCCGCCGCCCACCCGCGTGCACGGCCTGCCCCCCGCCCCCGGACCACGCGGGATCGCCGCGCTCGATCCGGTGGGCGCCCTGCTGCTCGGCGCCGGCGGGGTGAGCCTCATGGTGCCGTTCATCGTCCCGGGCACCGCCTGGCTGCTGGTCCTCGCCGCCGCGCTCGTGACGGCGTGGTGGCTGTGGGAGAAGCGCGTGAAGGCCCGGGCGTCGGCCACCGGCGTGCAGCCCATGGTGGACCCGGCCCTGTTCCGGCGGCCGTCCTTCACGATCGGCGCGCTCGAGTCCACCATCTACCTGGCCACCATGCCGGCGGTGTTCGCGATCGTGGCGATCTTCCTGCAGCGCGGCATGGGGTTCACGCCGCTCGAGGCCGGCCTCGTGGGTCTGCCCGGCGCCGTCGTCGTGGCCTCCCTGTCCCCGTGGGTGGGTTCGATGGTGCAGCGGCGGGGGCCCGTGCTCGTGCTGCTCGGCGCTCTGGTGGGCCTCGTGTCGCTGGGGGTGCTCGCGCTCGCGTTCGAGCGCAGCGCGGCCGGCGCGTGGTCGCCGTGGATCGTGGGGGTGGGGCTGATCGTGCAGTCGGCCTCGCAGGCGCTGCTGCTCACCAGCACGCAGGTGCTGATGATGGACGACGTCGCCGGCCACGAGGCGGGGGCGGCCGGCGGCGTCGCCCAGACGGCGCAGCGCCTCGGCACCGCCCTGGGCCTGTCCGTGGTGACGGGCGCGTTCTTCGCGGCCCTGGCCGGCGCCGCAGCCGAGAGCGCCGGTCCGCCGTCGGCCGCGGCGTACGCGCACGCGGCCTCGACCGCCATGGGCATGGTGGCCGTGTGCTGGGCGCTCACCGCCGCGGTCGCGGCCCTGGACGTGGTCCGGCGGCGCCGCGCCGTGCGCGCGGCCTGACCGGCCCGCGGGGGCCTCAGCGCAGGAACAGCGCGCCGAGCCGGCGGGCGGCGAGCCACACCCCGACGCCGGCCATCACCACGAAGTAGAGGACGTGGCCGGCGGTCGCCCAGCTCAGCGCGCCCACCGCGAGCGCGCGCATCATCTCCACCGCATGCCACAGCGGGAACACGCGGATCACCCACTGGATCGGCTCGGGGTAGACCGCGAGCGGGAAGAACGTGGCCGAGAACAGGAACATGGGCATCAGCACGATCTGGACCCAGTCCATGTGCTGGAACGTCTTCATCCAGCTCGTCACCGCCATGCCGAGGGAGGCGAAGCCCAGCGCCACGAGCAGGGCGCCGGGGATCATGAGCAGCGCCGTCCACGAGGTGACGAGCCCGGCCACGGTCATGACGATCAGGAAGCCGACCGCGTAGATCAGCCCGCGCAGCAGCGCCATCGCGATCTCCCCGAGTGCCACGTCCAGCGGGCCCAGCCGCGTGGAGAGCATGGTCTGGTACGTCTTCGCGTAGCGCAGCTTGAAGAACACGTTCCACGTGGAGTCGTAGATGGCGCCGTTCATCGCCGAGACCGCCAGCAGCGCGGGGGCGAGGTACATGCCGTACGGGACGGGGGTGCCATCCGGGCCGGCCACGTCGCCGACCAGCGCACCGAGCCCGAGCCCCATGGAGGCCAGGTAGAGCACGGGCTCGAAGAACCCGGAGAAGAACACCACCCAGTTGTTGGACTTGAGGGAGAGGAACGCCCGCTCCATCACCGCGCGCACGTTGCCCGAGTATGCGCCGGCCAGCGGGCCGCGGCGCACGGGGATCTCGGGCATGGGCGGCACGGCGACGGCGTGTTCCCGCACCACCGACGACGACGGCGCGGCAGGCTCCGCCTGCGCGGCGGCGGGTGCGACGTCGGCGCGGGCGGCCCCGGTGCGCGCGGCACGGCGGCCCAGGCGCGGGGCACGGCGGCCCAGGCGCGGGGCACGGTCCCGACGGGCGGCCGTGACGGCGTCGCGGTCCGGGGTGCCGCGGACCCAGCCGAGGCGGCGCGTGTAGATCCGCACCGCGAGCCAGGCCCCGCCCAGCGCGAGGGCCAGCAGGAACGCCACGTGTGCCACGGTGAGCCAGGCCGGCTCGGCCATCCCGTAGGAGAGCACGCGGCCGAGCTGGGCGGCATGCCACTGCGGGGAGAGCCAGCCGATCCAGCGCAGCCACACCGGCAGCGCCTCGAGCGGGTAGAAGGTGGCGGAGAACAGGAACAGGGGCATGACCACGAGCCGCTGCAGGGTGGCGAACTGGCCCTTGTCCTCCTTCAGGGAGGCCGCGAACGCCATGATCGGCGCGCCGACGGCGAGCCCGCCGAGCGTGGCGGTGAGGACCTGCACCCACGCCCACGGGCTCGAGACCACGCCGAACGCCAGCATCACCAGCAGGAACACGGCGGCCTGGAACACGAACCGCAGGCTCACGGCCGCGAGGTGGCCCAGGGCGATCTGCGCCGGAGACAGCGGAGTGGCCTGCGCCGCGTAGTACGTGCGCTGCCATTGGAACCCGCCCATCACCGGGTAGGAGAACTCGACGGACGCGGTCATCAGCGCGCCCGAGGCCAGCAGCGCCGGGGCGATGAACGCGACGTAGGAGACCCCGCCCAGGGCGTCCTGCGGCATCCCGCCGCCCATGAGCTGGGCCAGACCCAGGCCCATGGCCAGCAGGTAGAGCACGGGCTCGCCGAGCGCCCCGACGAGCAGCACCGCGCCGTAGCGGCGCATGTTCCGCAGCTGGTGCTCGGCGTAGAGCAGGACGCCGCGGCGCTTCACGCGCTCCGCGGACGCCGCCGCGGTGACCGGCGGGCGCAGCGGCTCGGCGGGCGAGGCGGGGCCGGGGGCCGTCGTCGTGGTGGGGGACGGCACGGGTCAGTCCACCAGGGTGCGGCCGGTGAGGATGAGGAACACGTCCTCGAGGCTCGCGCGGCGGGTCAGCGTGGTGACGGGGGCGGGCAGGGCGCCCTCGTCGACGAGGCGCTGCACGACGTCGTGCAGGTCGTCCGCGCGTCGGGCGTAGACGAGGACGCGGTCCGGGAGGACCTCGACGCGGTGCACGACGCCGTCACCCGCGTGGGCCTGGACGGTGCGGGCCGCGGCCTCGTTGCGGTCCGCGCCGAAGCGCGCCTCGAGGACCTCGCGGGAGGCGTGCTCGCGGATGAGCTCGGCGGGGGTGCCGGCGGCCATGATCTCGCCGCCGTCGACCACGACGAGCCGATCGCACAGCTGCTCCGCCTCGTCCATGTGGTGCGTGGTCAGCAGCAGCGTGGTGCCGCGTTCCTTGAGCCGGTAGAGGCGGTCCCACAGGATGTGGCGGGCCTGCGGGTCCAGGCCCGTGGTGGGCTCGTCGAGGAGGAAGAGGGCCGGCTCGTTGACCAGGGCGCGGGCGATCACGAGCCGCCGCTTCATGCCGCCGGAGAGGTCGGTGACCTTGGCGTCCGCCTTCTCGGTGAGCTGGGCGAAGGCCAGCAGCTCCTCGGCCTTGGGCCGCAGGTACGAGTAGGGCAGACCGAAGTAGCGGCCGTAGATCAGGATGTTCTCCCGGGCGGTGAGCTCCTCGTCCAGGTTGTCCTGCTGGGGCACCACGCCCAGGCGCGCACGGACGGCCGGCCCGTCCTCCTCCGGGTCGATGCCCAGGATGGTCAGCTCGCCCGCGGTGCGCTGCGAGGTGCCCGCGAGCATGCGCATGGTGGTGGACTTGCCCGCGCCGTTGGGACCGAGCAGGCCGAAGCACTCACCGGGGCGCACGTCCAGGTCGATGCCCCTCACGGCGTGGAACTCGCCGTACTGCTTGCGCAGCCCACGGGCACGGATGACGGAGGCGTCGCCGGGGGACGCGTGCAGAGTGGTGTGACTCACAAGGCGACAGCATAGGCGCACCACCCGCCCGGACGCGTGCCGCCCCCTCGGCGACGAACCCTGCGATATGGCCCCCATCCGGGGTGGATGGGGGCCATATCGCAGGGTTGGTCGCGGGAGTGGGAGAGGTCAGGCTCCGGCCCGCTCCCCGGCCCAGTCCTCGCCGTCGGCGGCACGCTCGGCGGCCTCGACGACGTTCGCCAGCAGCATGACGCGGGTCATCGGCCCGACGCCGCCCGGGTTCGGCGCCATCCAGGCCGCCTTCTCCTTCACGGCCGGGTCCACGTCGCCCAGGACGCGCGACGTCCCGTCCTCCCCGGTCACGCGGGAGACGCCCACGTCCAGGACGATCACGCCCTCCTTGACCTGCTCCGGCTTCACCATGTGGGCGGAGCCGGCGGCGGCGATCACGACGTCGGCGCTCGCCAGCAGCTCGTCGAGGTTCGTGGTGCCGGTGTGGGCCAGGGTCACGGTGGCGTTGACCTCGCGGCGGGTGAACACGAGGCCGGCGGGCCGGCCGATGGTCACGCCGCGGCCGATCACGAGCACGTGCTTGCCGGCCAGCCCCACACCGTGGTGGCGCAGCAGCTCGACGCAGCCGGCCGGGGTGCACGGCAGCGGCGAGTCCAGCTCGCCGCCGACCGAGGCCACGAGCCGCCCCAGGTTCATGGGGTGCAGGCCGTCCGCGTCCTTGTCCGGGTCGATGGCCTCGAGCACCTTCTGGGTGTCCACGTGCTTCGGCAGCGGCAGCTGGACGATGTAGCCCGTGCAGGCCGGGTCCTCGTTCAGCTCGCGCACGACGTCGAGGATCTGCTCCTCCGTCGCGTCCGCGGGCAGCTCACGCTGGATGGACTCGATGCCCACCTCGGCGCAGTCGCGGTGCTTGCCCGCCACGTACTTCTGCGAGCCGGCGTCCTCACCGACGAGCAGGGTGCCGAGGCCGGGGGTGTGCCCGCGCTCGGCGAGGGCGGCCACGCGGCCGCGCAGCTCCTCCTTGATCGCGGCGGCGGTGGCCTTGCCGTCCAGGACCTTCGCGGTCATCGGCGGCTCACCAGCCCTCGAGGCCGTCGTACAGCGGGAAGTCCTCGGTGAGCTTCACGACGCGGGCGCGCAGCGCCTCCACGTCCGGGCTCGGCTTCAGCGCCTCGGCGATGACGTCGGACACCTCGCGGAACTCGGCCTCGCCGAAGCCGCGGGAGGCCAGCGCGGGGGTGCCGATGCGCAGGCCGGAGGTGGTCATCGGCGGACGCGGGTCCCACGGCACCGAGTTGCGGTTCACCGTGATGCCGACCTCGTGCAGGATGTCCTCGCCCTGCCTGCCGTCCAGCTGGGACTCGCGCAGGTCCACCAGGACCAGGTGCACGTCCGTGCCGCCGGTGAGCACCGAGATGCCGTGCTCGGCCATGTCCGGGGCGGTCAGGCGCTCGGCCAGGATCTGCGCGCCGGCCAGGGTGCGCTCCTGCTTCTCCTTGAAGTCCGCGGAGCCGGCGATCTTGAAGGCCACGGCCTTGCCCGCGATCGCGTGCATCAGCGGGCCGCCCTGCTGGCCCGGGAACACGGCGGAGTCGATCTTCTTCTTCAGCTCCTCGGTGGAGAGGATGAAGCCCGAACGGGGGCCGGCGAGGGTCTTGTGCACGGTGGAGGAGACGACGTCGGCGTGCGGCACCGGGTTCGGGTGCAGGCCGGCGGCCACGAGGCCGGCGAAGTGGGCCATGTCCACCCAGAGCCGGGCGCCGACCTCGTCCGCGATCGAGCGGAAGGCGGCGAAGTCGAGCTGACGGGGGTAGGCGGACCAGCCGGCCACGATCACCTTCGGCCGGGCCTCGAGGGCCTTCTCGCGCACCTTGTCCATGTCGATGCGGTGGGTGTCCGGCTCCACCTCGTACGCGGCGATGCTGTAGTTCTTGCCGGAGAAGTTCAGCTTCATGCCGTGCGTCAGGTGGCCGCCGTGCGCCAGGGACAGGCCCATCATCGTGTCCCCGTGGTCCAGCAGCGAGGTCATCACGGCCACGTTGGCCTGGGCGCCGGCGTGCGGCTGGACGTTGGCGTGCTCGGCGCCGAACAGGTCCTTGGCGCGCTGGATGGCCAGGTTCTCGGCCACGTCCACGAACTCGCAGCCGCCGTAGTAGCGGCGGCCCGGGTAGCCCTCCGCGTACTTGTTGGTCAGCACCGAGCCCTGCGTCTCGAGGATGGCGCGCGGCACGAAGTTCTCCGAGGCGATCATCTCGAGCGTGCCCCGCTGGCGGCCGAGCTCGTCCGCGAGCGCCGCGGCGATCTCCGGGTCCACCTCGGCGAGGGGCTGGGTGTTGATGTCGGGCGTCTGCGTCACGGGGGTTCCCTTCGAACGGGGGTCTGTGCGGCCGGAAGGCTCCGGTGCCCTCCATCCTAGTGACCAGGCGCCGTCGTCGGGCCTGCGCGACGGCGGCCCGCGGCCCCGGCGACCGACCCCGGCACCCGGTTCTTTTGACTGATTCAGAAATATGCCAAGATCGGGGATGACGCCGCCCACCGCGCCGATCGGTGCGCGGCCGACGTCGATCGACGAAGGAGAGTTCCATGACGGAGTACCAGAAGAAGACCCCGCACGCGACCGGTTCCACCCGCCAGAACGGCGCCCCGGCCATCAGCGACCGCCAGTCCCTGACCGTGGGCAGCGAGGGGCCCATCGTCCTGCACGACACCCACCTGCTGGAGACCCACCAGCACTTCAACCGCATGAACATCCCGGAGCGCCGCCCGCACGCCAAGGGCTCCGGCGCCTTCGGCGAGTTCGAGGTGACCGAGGACGTGTCGAAGTACACCAAGGCCCTCGTGTTCCAGCCGGGCACGAAGACCGAGACCCTCCTGCGCTTCTCCACCGTGGCCGGCGAGCTCGGCTCCCCGGACACCTGGCGCGACGTGCGCGGCTTCGCACTGCGCTTCTACACCGAGGAGGGCAACTACGACATCGTCGGCAACAACACCCCGATCTTCTTCCTGCGCGACCCGATGAAGTTCACCCACTTCATCCGCTCGCAGAAGCGTCTGCCGGACTCCGGCCTGCGCGATGCCACCATGCAGTGGGACTTCTGGACCAACAACCCCGAGTCGGCGCACCAGGTGACCTACCTGATGGGCCCGCGCGGCCTGCCCCGCACCTGGCGTGAGATGAACGGCTACGGCTCCCACACCTACCTGTGGGTCAACGCCCAGGGCGAGAAGCACTGGGTGAAGTACCACTTCATCTCCCAGCAGGGCGTGCACAACCTCTCGAACGACGAGGCCACCAAGATCGCCGGCGAGAACGCCGACTTCCACCGCCAGGACCTGTTCGAGTCCATCGCCAAGGGCGACCACCCCAAGTGGGACCTCTACATCCAGGCGATCCCCTACGAGGAGGGCAAGACCTACCGGTTCAACCCCTTCGACCTGACGAAGACGATCTCCAAGAAGGACTACCCGCGCATCAAGGTCGGCACGCTGACCCTGAACCGCAACCCGGAGAACCACTTCGCGCAGATCGAGTCCGCCGCGTTCAGCCCGAGCAACACCGTGCCGGGCATCGGCCTCTCCCCGGACCGCATGCTCCTGGGCCGCGCCTTCGCGTACCACGACGCCCAGCTGTACCGCGTGGGCGCCCACGTGAACCAGCTGCCGGTGAACCGTCCCAAGAACGCGGTGCACAACTACGCCTTCGACGGCCAGATGTGGTACGACCACACCGGCGACCGCTCCACCTACGCGCCGAACTCCAACGGCGACTCCTGGTCGGACGAGACCGGCCCGGTGGACGACGGCTGGGAGGCCGACGGCACCCTGACCCGCGAGGCCCAGGCCCTGCGCGCGGACGACGACGACTTCGGTCAGGCCGGCACCCTCGTCCGCGAGGTCTTCTCGGCCCAGGAGCGCGAGGACTTCGTGGAGACCGTGGCCGGCGCGCTGAAGGGCGTCCGCCAGGACGTCCAGGCCCGCGCCTTCGAGTACTGGAAGAACGTGGACGCCACGATCGGCCAGCGCATCGAGGACGAGGTCAAGCGCCACGAGGGCGACGGCATCCCGGGCGTCGAGGCCGGCGGCGAGGCCCGCATCTGACGGCTCCTTCCCCCGGCGGGCGCCCGCGCGGGCTCCACTGAACGCGCGGCGGCCGCTCCCTCACACGAGGGGGCGGCCGCCGTCGTCGTGGGGCGGTTGTTCCGGTCAGCGCTTGCCCCAGCGGCGCTCCTGCGCCTGGGACAGCTTGTCCTTGACCACCTTCACGACCGTGTCCTTGGCGGGCACGGCCACGTTGTCCCGCAGCGGGACGGCGACCTTGTCACGCACGGTCTCGAACGCGGAGGCCGCCACGGCGCCGACCTGGGCCAGCTTCGACTCACCCTCGGCGTCCGAGGCTCGGGTCTCGTCGCGGTCCGCCCGCAGGTCCGGGAGGGCGGCGCCCTCGGTGTCGTCCTCGGCGGGCTCCTCATCCGTGGGGGCGGAGGAGGTGGAGGTGTCTGGGGCCACGGTCGTGGGCGTCGACGACGTCGGCGCGGCGGTCCCGGCAGTCCCGGCCGCTGCCGCCGACTGGGCGGCGCGGGCCTCGCGGCGGGTCGCCGGAGTGGCGTCCTCCGCACGGCCGGACGAGGCCGCGGTCGGATCCAGCTCCGGGGTGCCGCCCAGGGGCGTGGCCGGCGTGGTGCCGGCGTGGGTCTCCGGGGCCTCGGCCCGGCGGGTGGCCGGGGCGGCCTCGAGCGGCGGGCGCTCAGCCGCGGGCTCGACCGCCGCCGGCTGCGCGACGTCCGCGCCGTGGTCATCGGTGCGCGCCGGCCCGCGGTCCGCCTCCGCCACGCGACCGGGCACCCCGGGCGTGCCGTCGATGCGCAGGGACCCGGCGGCCGAGCGCTCCGCCCCGTCGGCGCCGTTCTGCTGGGCCTGGTCCGACTCGGTGGCCACGACGGTGACCGAGCCGTGCGCGGTGGTGGCGACCGTGTGCGTCTCGAGGTGCTCGCCCTGAGGGACGGGGATCGCCTCCGTGGCGAGCTCCTTGGTGGGGGTGTGCTCGGCGGCGACCTCGTCGGCGGGGACGGTCCCGTGCACGTGCTCGGGAGCCGGGGTGAGGTGGCTCCTGTGCTGCGGAGCCTCGGCGGCCGGTGCCGCCGGGGCGGGGGTCTCGGTCACCGGAGACGGGGAGGCCGGGGTCGCCGGGACGTCCGCCGCGGGCGTCTGCTCGTCCAGGGTGACGCCGGAGCCGCCGGCCACACCGGCCGCGCCCAGGCCCACGGTGTCCGCCTCGCGCGCCGTGCTCGGCGCCGCCGGAGCGGGGCGCAGAGTGCCCCGGGTGGCCGGAGCCGCGGCGTCGCGGCGGTGGGTCTGAGCGGCGGCGTCGGCGCTCGGGGCGTCGTGCTGGTCCACGGTCACCCCCGCACCGCCGGCCACGCCGGCCACGGACTCGTCGGTCTCGCGGTCCGCCGCGGCGGTGTCGGACGCAGCCGGACCCCCGGCGGGCTTCACCGCGGCCGCGGGGCGAGCGTCCTTCTCGGCCGCCACCTCGTCCAGGCGGGAGAGGCGGGTCGGGGCCGCGGGGGCGGCCGCGGCGGCGGCCGCCTGCTCACCCGCGGTGTCCGCGCTGACGCCCCGGCGCTCGAGCCGGGTCTCGGCCGCCTCGGCCTCGGCCTCACGACGACGGCGGGAGGCGATCACCGAGAGGATGATCAGGATCAGCAGCACGACGATGATCGCCGCGATGATCCAGTAGAGGGTGGACTGTGGCATGGGGGTGCTCCTCGGTCGTCTGGGGCGACCGGCCGGGCCGGGCGCCGCGTCGTGCTTCCCGCGCCGCCGCGCGGCGGGGAACCTGGTCTTGAGGATGACACGGGGCCCGGCCCCCCGACCAGGGATCAGCCCCGTCATCCCGCGGTTCCGCGCGGCCGGCACCGCCTACCATCGACGCCATGGACACGGCAGCCCTCTCCCCCAGCCCCTCCCCCGCCTCCGGCGCGGAGCACGCCCGCGTGCTCACGCTGGCCTGCACGAACCGCAAGGGCATCGTGCACGCCGTGACGGGCGCCCTGCTGGGCGTGGAGGCGGACATCACCGAGTCGCAGCAGTACGACTCCCCGGACACCGGCGACTTCTTCATGCGCGTGGAGTTCGTGACCCCGGCCACGCGGGAGGACATCGAGCAGGCGCTCGCGCCGGTGCGCGAGGAGTTCGGCATGCGCATGGGCCTGTGGGACGCGGCGCAGCGCATGCGCACCCTCGTGATGTGCTCCAAGGACGGGCACACCCTCAACGACCTGCTCTTCCAGCAGCGCGCCGGCACCCTGCCCATCGAGATCCCCGTGGTGGTCTCGAACCACCTGGACCTGCAGCCGCTCGCCTCCTTCTACGGCGTGCCCTTCATCCACGTGCCCGTCTCGAAGGACCCCTCGAGCCGGGACTCCAAGGAGGCCGCGGAGGACCGGCTGCGCGATCTGATCGCCCAGTTCGACATCGAGCTGGTGGTCCTGGCCCGCTACATGCAGATCCTCTCGGACGAGCTGTGCCGGGACCTGGCCGGGATGGCCATCAACATCCACCACTCGTTCCTGCCCTCCTTCAAGGGCGCCCGCCCCTACCACCAGGCGCACGAACGCGGCGTGAAGCTCATCGGCGCCACCGCCCACTACGTGACCGCCGACCTGGACGAGGGCCCGATCATCGCGCAGTCCGTGCAGCCGGTGACCCACGCCCAGACCGCCGCCGACTTCGTGGCCCGCGGCCGCGACGTCGAGGGCTCCACGCTCGCGCAGGCCGTGCGCTGGCACGCCCAGCACCGCGTCCTCGCGGACGGCCGGCGGACCGTCGTCTTCAGCTGAGCCCGGGACGACGGCGCCACGCGGCGCCGTCGTCCTGCCCGCCTAGGCTGGTGGCATGGCCCACATCATCACCGTCGCGGGTGCCACCCCGCGCATCCACGAGTCCGTCTTCCTCGCCCCGACCGCCGCGATCACCGGCGACGTCGAGATGGCCGAGCGCTCCTCGGCCTTCTACGGCGTCTCCGCCCGCGGTGACTCCGCCCCCATCCGCGTCGGGGCGGGCACCAACCTGCAGGACAACGTGGTGCTGCACGCGGACGAGGGCTTCCCGTGCACCCTGGGCGCCGGTGTCTCCGTGGGCCACTCCGCCGTGGTGCACGGGGCCACCGTGGAGGACGACTGCCTGATCGGCATGTCCGCCACGGTGATGAACGGCGCGGTCATCGGCGCCGGTTCGCTCGTGGCCGCCGGCGCCCTGGTGCTCGAGGGGACGCAGGTCCCGGCCGGCTCGCTCGTGGCGGGCGTCCCCGCGAAGGTCCGCCGCCCCCTCACGGACGAGGAGCGGGAGGGCCTCAAGAAGAACGCGGCCACCTACCTGCGGCTGTCCGCCGCGCACCGGGACGCCGTCGCCGGCTGAACCAGGCCCGGAGGATGTGGGACGGTGGGCACCATGCCCACCACTTCCACTCTCCCCCGCACCCGACCCGACGACGTCCCCGAGCGCCTGCTCATCCTCCCCGCGGCGCAGGACGTCGCCGACACCCCCTACGCCCACGCCCGGCGGCTGGCCGAGCAGGCCGTGGCCGACGTCGGCGGCACCGCCGTGGCCGAGGGCGACACCTCCGCCACGGCCCTGCTGATGGTCCGCCCGATCCCGGTCGATGCGCTCGCCGCGGCCCTGGCCGCCCACCCCCACGTGAGCTGGGTGCAGCTCCCGTTCGCCGGGATCGAGCCGTTCGTCCCCCTCGTGCGCAGCCGCCCGGACATCGTGTGGACGTCCGCCAAGGGCACGTACGCGCCGCCGGTGGCCGAACACGCGCTGCTGCTCACCCTGGCCCTGCTGCGGGACCTGCCCGCGCGCGTCCGCGCCACCACATGGGGCCCCTCCTCCGGTCGCACCCTGAACGGCCTGACCGCCGTGGTCGTGGGCGGCGGCGGGATCGCACAGGAGTACATCCGCCTGCTCAAGACCTGGGACGTGCACGTCACCGCGGTCCGCCGACGCGCGGGCGACGTGCCCGGCGCGGACCGCACCGTCACGACCGACCGCCTCGACGAGGTCCTGCCCGGCGCGCAGGTCGTGATGATCGCCGCGGCGGCCACCGAGGAGACCCGCGGCATGTTCGACGCCGACCGCCTCGCCCTCCTGGACGAGGACGCCGTGCTCGTGAACGTCGCCCGCGGGGCGCTGGTGGACACGGACGCCGTCGTCCAGACCCTCGCGGCGGGCCGGCTGCACGGCTACGGCACGGACGTCACCGACCCCGAGCCCCTCCCGGACGGCCACCCGCTCTGGACCGAGGAGCGCGCCCTCATCACGCCGCACACGGCGGACACCCCGGAGATGTGCGTCCCGCTGCTCCACGCGCGGGTCGAGCGGAACCTGCGGGCCCGCGCGGCCGGGACGGAGCTGGAGGGCCTGGTGGACGCCGAGGGCGGATACTGACCCGCCCCCGGCGTCCCGCGGCGCCGGCTCAGCGGCGCGGCGCGTCCGCCTCGTGCTCGGCGGCGTCACGCTCGGCCGCCATCTCGATCTGGCGGCGGCGCTCCTCGCCGGCCCGGCGGGTCAGCTCGGCGCCGACCTCCGGGTCGCGGGTGAGGTTCTCACCGGTCGTCGGGTCGAACAGGTGCACCCGCGTGGTGTCCACCCACAGGCGGGTCGGCGTGCCCGGCCGGGCGCGGGACTCGCCGGAGAGGGTGGCCACGACGACGGGGCGCAGCTCATCCGCATCCAGGTCCTTGGCCAGCGCGGAGAGCATCTCGGCCACGGCCGGGTCCGGCTCGAACTCGATGTAGCCGTACTGCTCGTGGCCCAGCCACTCCAGGTGCGTGAGCGTCGCGTCGAAGGTGGAGCCCCGGTCGCGGCGGCTGTCCTCCACCAGCTCGGCGTCCTCGAAGAACTCCGGCCGCAGGCCGAGGAACACGATGTCCCGCCCCTCGGCGGCGCGGGCCTTCTCGGGCGGCACCGGGATGTCACCGATCGGCGAGGACAGCACGTGGCCGCCCTCCTTCTGCTTCAGCGAGGCGGGCAGGAAGTTCATCGACGGCGAGCCGATGAAGCCGGCCACGAACAGGTTGAGCGGCTGCTCGTAGAGCTCGCGCGGGCTGGCCACCTGCTGCAGCTCGCCCTTCTTGAGCACGGCCACCCGGTCGCCCAGGGTCATGGCCTCGGTCTGGTCGTGCGTCACGTAGACGGAGGTCGTGGCCAGGCGGCGCTGCAGCTGCGAGATCTCCGCGCGCATCTGCCCGCGCAGCTTGGCGTCCAGGTTGGACAGCGGCTCGTCGAAGAGGAACGCGTCCGCCTCGCGCACGATCGCCCGGCCCATGGCCACACGCTGACGCTGGCCGCCGGAGAGGTTGCCGGGCTTGCGCTCGAGGTGGTCCTCGAGCTCGAGCACGCGGGCGGCGTCGCGCACCTTGCGGTCGATCTCCTCCTCGGAGGGCTTGTTGTCCTTGATCAGCCGCAGCGGGAAGGCGATGTTCTCGTACACCGTCAGGTGCGGGTACAGCGCGTAGTTCTGGAACACCATCGCGAGGTTGCGGTCCTTGGGGGCCGCCTCGTTCACGCGGCGGCCGTCGATCAGCATCTCGCCGTCGGTGATGTCCTCGAGGCCCACGATCATGCGCAGCAGCGTGGACTTGCCGGAGCCGGAGGGGCCCACGAGGATGACGAACTCGCCGTCCTCGATCTCCAGGTTCACGTCCTTGATGGCGTGGAAGCCGTCGTCGTAGGTCTTGTCGATGTGGTTCAGGGTGATGGAGGCCATCGGGGGGTCCTTTCAGGAGGTCTCGTGTGCGGGCCTCAGCCCTTCACCGCGCCGTTGGTCAGGCCGGCCACGATCTGACGCTGGAACGCCAGCACCAGGATCACGATCGGGATGGTCACGATGATCGCGGCCGCCGAGATGGCCCCGGTCGGCGACTCGAACTGCGAGGCGCCGGTGAAGAAGGCCAGGGCGGCGGGCACGGTGCGCGCGGTCTCGGTGGAGGTCAGGGAGATGCCGAACACGAAGTCGTTCCAGGCGATGAAGAAGGCGATGATCGCCGTCGTGAAGACGCCGGGGGCGGCCAGCGGGACGATCACCTTGCGGAACGCCTCGAGCGGGGTGGCGCCGTCCACCTGCGCGGCCTGGTCGAGCTCCCACGGGATCTGGCGGAAGAACGCGGCCAGGGTCCAGATGGAGATCGGCAGGGTCAGGGACAGGTAGGGGATGATCAGGCCGACCCACGTGTCGTACAGCCCGAGGGTGCGCCACATGTTGAACAGCGGCGTCACCAGGGAGATGACGGGGAACATCGAGACCATCAGGGACACCGTGAGCACGATCCGCTTGCCCGGGAAGTCCAGGCGGGCGATCGCGTAGGCGCACAGCGTGGCCAGGATGACGGCGATGATCGTGGCGATCACGGTGATGCCGATCGAGTTGCGCAGCGCCGTGAGGAACAGCTCGCGCGAGCCGCCCACGAAGATCTCCTCGTAGTTCACCGTGGACCACTGGGTGGGCAGCAGCTTGCCGTTGGCGAGGTCGGCGGGCGTCTTGAAGCTGGTCGCGAAGATCGAGAACAGCGGGAAGAGGCACCACACGCCGATCACGACGGTGAGGATCCACCACAGTGCGGTGGCCTTCCCGGTGCCGCGACGGTGGGGCGCGCGGCCCTCGGGGGCGGGAGCGGATGCGGCGGTGCTCACTTGGAACCTCCTCGGTCGGCCAGGTCCACCTTGAAGCCCTTGACGGCGATGACCGCCATGAGGGCCACGCACAGGAACAGGATCACGGAGACCGCCGAACCCATGCCGATCTCGAGCCGGCCGATGGACGTGCGGTAGGCCAGCAGCGAGAGGACCTCGGTGCCGTAGGCGCCGTTGGTCATGATGTAGATGGAGTCGAAGATGCGGAACGCGTCCATCGCGCGGAACAGGACGGCCACCATGATCGAGGCCTTCATGTTCGGCAGGATGACCAGCTTCATCCGCTGCCACCACGAGGCGCCGTCGACGGAGGCGGCCTCGGTGAGGTCGCCCGGCACCTGGGCCAGGCCGGCCAGCAGGAGCAGGGAGATGAACGGGGTGGTCTTCCAGATCTCGGAGAGCATGATCACGAACAGCGCGGTGCTGCCCTGCGCGAACCAGTTCAGGTCCGCGTCGACGCCCGGCAGCCACTCGAACCAGGCGTTGATGTAGCCCGAGTCGATCGAGAACATGTAGAACCACGCGAACGCGGAGACCACGGTGATGATGCCGTACGGCACCAGGATGATCGTGCGGATCAGGCCGCGGGTCTGCTTGATGGCGTGGTGCATGGCCAGGGCCAGCAGGAAGCCGAGGATGAGCTCGACCACCACGGTCACCACGGTGATCAGCAGGGTCACCCCGAGGCCCTTCCAGAACACGGGGTCCGTGAGGATCACGCCGTAGTTGCCCAGGCCCACGAACTCGCGGTCGCCCGGCGCGGTGAGCCGGTACTTGAACAGCGAGTCGTAGAGGGCCTGCAGGATCGGGTACAGGACCACGAACAGCATCACGAAGAACGCGGGGCCGGCCAGGAGCCAGCCGAGACGCGCCTCGGACTTCGCGCGCTGGGACTTCACCCGGCGGGGGCGACGACCCTCGGCGGCGCGCGGGGTGGATGCGGCGGGTGCGGTGTCGACGTGGCTCACAGCAGACGCTCCCCTCTCAGGACTTCCTGGATGAAGTCGTCGGTCTCGGCCGGGGTGGACTCGGAGACGCCCGACGGCGGCGCGTAGCGCTGCTGGATCGCGGTGGAGACCTCGTTGTAGTACGGGGTCTGCGGCCGCGGGGCGCCGAGTTCGAGGGACTCCCGGATGGTGTCCGCCATGGGGTACTTCTCGGCGACCTCGGGGGCGTCGTAGGCCGCCGGGTCGGCGGGCGGGTTGCCGTTCTCGACGAAGTACTGGCTCTGGTGCTCGGTGGTGGTGATGCAGGAGATCGCGTCCCAGGCGAGGTCCTGGTGCTCGGACTTCGCGCCCACCCCCAGGTTGATGCCGCCCACGGGCGGCGCGGCGTCCTTGCCCTCGACGGTGCGGGGGTAGACGGCCCAGCCGATGTCCTCGGGCAGGTCCTCCGGCAGCGAGCCCTCCTCCACGGAACCGAGGGTGGCCGGCCAGACGAACGGCCAGTTGACCATGAACGAGCCGTTCTTGCCCTGGAAGAGCAGCATGGAGGCGTTCTCGTCCTGGGTCGGCAGGCCGGCGCTGCCGAGGCCCTCCTTGCCGATCGTGGAGATGATCCGGGCGGCGGTGCGGCCGGCCTCGGAGTCGAGGTTCGTGGTGACCTCGTCCGTGGGCGCCTCGGCGTTGGGGACGATCTGCTCCCCGCCGCCCTCGATGAGCGCGTTGAGCCACACGGTCATGGACTCGGCACGGGCGCCCTGGACGGCCAGGTCCTTGTCCTGGCTGCGGGCGGCCTCGATCAGCTGGTCCCACGTGACGGGCTGGGACATGTCCAGCCCCGCTGCCTCGGCGACCGACTTGCGGTACCAGAGCAGCTGCGTGTTGGCCCAGAACGGGACCGTGACGAGCTCGTCCTTCCAGCTGGCGGCCGCGAGCGCGCCCTCCAGGGCGTTGTCCTTCGCGTACGCCTGCATCTCCTCCGGCACGGGGGCCAGGAAGCCGGGCTCGGCGAGCTCGGGGACGAACGGCGGGTCGAGGGACATGATGTCCATCGACGTGTCGCCCGCGGCGAGGCGGCGGGTCAGCTGCTCGCGCTGGGAGGCGGCGTCCGTCGGAAGCATGGACGTCTCGACTCTGTACCGGCCGTTCGCGGCGTCGGTGCACTGGGCGGCGATCTTCGCCTGCCCGCCGTCGTCGGGGTTGGTGTACCAGGTCAGGGTGGGCGTCTGCTCGGCCGGAGCACACCCGGCCAGGATCAGCGCGCCCGCGGCGACGGCGCCGGCCAGCGTGGCCCGGCGCCGTTGACGTGCCCGCGTGTCGTGTCTCACAAGTGGAACCTCAATCGATGCGAGTCGGATGTGACGGCCATCATCACGCATCACAGCGATTCCTGCACGTTTCGCGGACCCCTTTCTCAGCGGGCGCGGCGGTTCGTCCGGGCGGTCGGCTCCGCGGCGGCGGGATCCTCGGGCCACGGGTGCTTGGGGTAGCGCCCCCGGTTCTCAGCGCGGACCTGCGCGTAGGGGCCGGCCCAGAAGGAGGGCAGGTCGGCGGTCACGGCGAGCGGGCGACCTGCCGGGGAGAGCAGGTGCAGGACCACCGGCTCACGACCGTCCGCGACAGCGGGGGTGACACGCGCCCCGAAGAACTCCTGCAGCTTGGCGGCGACCACGGGCGGGGTGTCCTCGTGGACGGCCGGATAGTCCACGACGACGGCGCGCCCGCTCGGCACGGGCAGGCGCTCGGGGGCGAGCTCGTCCAGCCGGCCCGCCTCCGGCCAGGGCAGGGCGCCGCGCAGCAGCGCCTCGGCGTCCAGGCGTGCGAGGGACCGCCCCGCGGCCAGGTCGGCCGCAAGCCCGTCGACCAGCGCGTCCAGGCCGGGCAGCGCCGCGTCCGAGAGGTCCGGCCACGGGGCGCCGAGGACGCGGTGGAGCAGGTGCACCCGGCGGCGCAGGCGTTCGGTCCGACCGCTCGGGTCGAACCGGGCGAGGCCGTCGGCGGCGAGTGCGGCGCGCACGGCCTGCGCGGCGGCGTCGGGGGCGACGGGGGCCGGCGTCTCCGCCAGCACGAGCGCGCCCAGCCGGTCCACGCGGCGGCCGGTGAGCCGGTCCCCGCGCCAGTCGGCGGTGTCCTCGGTGCGCCGCAGGCCCGCGCCGGCGAGCTCGGCGAGCGTCCGGTCGATCGGCGCGGTCGCGCGGATCGCGGCACCCGTGCCGGCCGCGTCCCCGGCCACACGGGCGACCTCGGCCACGGCCAGCCACTCCTGCCCCGCCAGGCCGCCGCCGGCGGCGTCGCGGGGCAGGGCCGCGCGGGTGCCGGAGGCGAGCAGGTACGCGCCCGCCTCCCCCGCGCGTCGGGCGATCCACGCGGGGAAGGCCAGGGCGGACACGAGGCCGGCGGGGTGCCGGCGCGCGGCCGCCGTCGCCTCGGGCCCGGGCTCTCCCGGCGCTCTCGTCTCCAGGGAGTGGTGCGCGTGCCGACGGGCGAGTCGTTCCAGTCGGTCCGCCTCCCGACGCCAGCGCCCGGCCTCCGGGTGCCGGCCGTCCCGCACGGCCGCGACCAGCGCCTCGAGGTCGGCCCCGGGGGCGCGCAGGTCCAGGGCGAGGGCCGCCGTCGCCTCGGCCGCGGGGCGGGGCCCCGTCCACAGTGCCGCGCGCAGGAGGGCGTGGCCGAGCGGCGGGTCCAGGGGCAGCTCGGCCAGGACGGCGCCGTGCGGGGTGATGCGCCCGTCCGCGTCCACCGCGTCGAGGGAGGCGAGCGTGCGCTCGGCGGCGGCCATCGCGTCGGCCGGCGGATCCTCGGGCAGGGTCAGCCCGCGGCCGCCCGGGGCGCCCCACGCCGTGAACGCCAGGGCCACCGGCGCGAGGTCGACGACGGCGAGGGCCGGCGTCGGGGCTGCGGGCGCGGTGCCCAGGGCTGCAGCGGTGTGGCAGCGGACCACGGTGCCGGGGCCGAGGCGGGCGGCGCGGCCCGCGCGCTGGCCGGCGGCCGCGCGCGAGGCCTGGACGGTGACGAGCCCGGCCATGCCCCGCCCCCGGTCCCGGCGCGGCTCGCGGGCCAGGCCCGAGTCGACGACGAGGCGCACCCCCGGCACGGTCAGCGAGGACTCGGCGACCGCCGTCGCGACGACGACGCGCGGCACGGCGGGGTCGGCGCGGCCCGCGAGCGCGGCGTCCTGGTCGGCGGGTTCCTGGCGGCCGTGCAGGACGCGGACCTCGGTGTCCGGGGCGAGCGCGGCGACGCGCCCCGCGACGGCCTCGACCTCGGCCACGCCGGGCAGGAAGACGAGGGCGTCCACGGTCGGGTCGGCGTCGAGCGCCTCGGCGTGGGCGCGCGCGGCCGTGGCCGCGACGTGGTCGAGGAAGGCCCGGTCCACGCGGCCCTCGGCGGTGAGGCGGTGGCCGCGGAACGGGGCGTGCTCCTCGCGCAGCGGGTGCAGCACGGCCGGGGTGGAGACCACGGGCAGGGGCGCCTCCTCCCCCATGCCGCGGGCCCAGCGGGCGGCCAGGGCCGCCGCGTCCACGGTCGCGGACATGGCCACGAGCACGAGTTCGGGGCGCAGCTGCCGCAGGTCGGCGAGGAGGGCGAAGAGCACGTCCGTGTCCAGATCCCGCTCGTGGACCTCGTCCAGGACCACCGCGTCCACGCCATCGAGCCCGGGGTCGGCGAGGAGGCGGCGCAGCAGCAGGCCCGGGGTCACGAACTCGACGGCCGAGGCCCCGCCGCCCACCGCGTCGCCGCGCACGGCGTACCCGACGGCGGCGTCCGCGAGCCGAGCCTGCGCGTCGGGGTCGGCGCCGGGCAGCACGTCGGCCGCGGCGGCCAGCACCGCCGTGCGCAGCCGCCGCCAGGCCGCGCGCACCGCGACCCGCCGCGGCTGCGTGACCAGGACGCGCCCACCGCCGTGGTCCGCGAACCGGACCGCGAGCGCGGGCGGGACCACGGTGGTCTTGCCCGTGCCCGGGGGCGCCTCGACGACGGCCGCCCCGCGCGCGTCCAGCGCCGCTTCGAGGTCGGGCAGGGCGGCGGCGAACGTCAGGCCGGCGCTGAGGCGGCCGAGGGCGGCGGAGAGGGCGGAGGGGACGGCGACGGGGGTGGGCATCGGGACCCATTGTCACTAAGAACGCCCGGCTGTGTCTCCGCCGCGTGACTGGGGTCGCGGGCGCTTGTGCTTGACTGTCGACGTGATACAGAGCGCGAACGAGCCGCAGGCCATGGATTACTTCGACAGGATGCAGAATCGCCTGGACGGACGGGAAGTCAGCGTCCCGGGATGGCTGGGCGCGAAGACCGCGACCCGGCAGTTCGCTGCGCAGATCGGGATCAGGACTCCCGAACAGCTCTTCAAGGGGCCGCTGTCCGATCTCGAGCGGTTCGATTTCCCCGAGCGGTGCATCGTCAAGCCTGGCTTCGCCTCCACGTCCATCGGCGTGCATCTGCTCGAACGCCGCGGGGCCGACCTGTGGGACCTCGTGAAGGACGAGCCTGTGACAGTTCCGGGGCTCATCGAGACGCTGCGCGAGATCGAGGGCAGGTACGATCTGAGCCCCGATGCCGGCGAGTTCCTCGTCGAGGAGCTGCTGAGTGACCGTCGCGGAGTGACTCCGCCGGCCGATGTCCGGTGCTACATGTTCCAAGGCGAGTGCGGTTTCGTGCTGGTGGAAGACCACATCGCCGGCCCCGCTGCAGCATCGTACTTCAACGGTGACTTCTCACCGATGACGGACGTCCATGACCGATTCGGTGTGCATCCGGGCGTGACCCACTTGGAGGCCATCGTCGACGAGGCGGAACCCCCGGAGGGGGCCGAGGCGCTCCTGGCCGTGGCTCGCCGTGTGAGCACCGCCGTGCCCTCGGCATTCTGCCGCGTGGATCTCTACGACACCCCCGCCGGGCCGGTGCTCGGTGAGATCACGTTCTACCCGGGCACCTTCTTCTACAAGAACAGGAAACTCATGGCTCCCGAAGAAGCTGTTCGGCTGGGAGCAATGTGGGGCGTGGCGGAGAAGCGACTCGCTGGCTCGCTTCTCGCCCCCGCACCTAAGCCCAATTGATCGGCCGGGGGCGAGCCAAGACGGCCATGCCCCCGACTGTCTGTCCGCACGCGGAGAGCAGACCGGCTATAGGTTCGGATTCGGACTCGGGGCAATTCGTACCGTGGCCAGGAGTCGCGATTTCCGGGGCGGAAAGGCGATCAGCTGGCGCCGTGACGGCGGGCAGGACCACGGCTGGGCACATGGTCGAACCGAGATGCGGTATCTGCCGCCCACGCATTCCGCATGCTCGAGCCACCTTCGGACACGGAACGCGAACCACGCCTGCGTCGACACCGGGCGGGGTGGGGTTCTTCTCCGGGCAACGCATGGCCCTGCTCCATTCCAAGGCCCGGGGGGTAGAATTCCCTTTCAAAGAGAACGCGACATGTTGCGCTGCCTGCAGTCAATGCGAATTCTCTCATCGCCGCGGTCGATGTGCATGTCAGACTCACGCACGTCGCGAAAGTCTGCCTGCCGCCCCGAGTGCGGCGCTCGATGCACTCACCCGGCCGTTGTGGCGCCCACGGAGACCGGCGCTCCCTCCCGGATGACTCGCACCAGGTCCGCGATAGACCCGCTGGGGACACGGTGCACCAGACCGGTGCCAGCGAAGAGGTCCCAGACCGGAAGGTCTGAGGCAGCCACCCGCAGCCCGGTGTTCGTCGCCTCTGCCACGGCGTACCCGAAGGACTCCTTGAGCGACGTGGACACCAGCCAGCCGTCCGCGTCCCTGACCGAGCGGTAGAACTCCCCGAGCGCCTGCGGGGTGAGGTTCAGGTAGAGACGCACACGCTCCAGGACGCCCAGGCCCGCCGCCTCCGCGAAGAATCGCTCCGCGCGATGTGGGTCGTCTTCCAGACTCACCACGACATGCCCCACGTACTCCTGAGGAAGCGCCGCCACGACCCTCAAAAAGTGCGCGTACGCCTTCCCTTGGTCGAACCGCCCGATCCACAGCAGCGGAATGGTGGCCGGCCCATCGGCGAATCCGGAGTCGGCGAGGAACCGCGCCGCCCCCTGCGCCGCGAAGGTCTCGACATCCACGAGGTTGGGCTCCACCGCCAGGCGGAACCGGAGACGACGCGGAAGCAGCGGCTGGATCTCACGAGCCATGATCTGGGAGGGCACGACGACGGCGGCCAGCCTGTCCAGTTCCAACGCTCCGAGCTCCTTCTCGATGACGGGGATGCTGGACGAATGGAACTCATACGTCACGGCGAGGTGATCCAGAGCTGACAGCACGTTGGCCGAGGCCGGGTGACTGAGGACAGACACGGACTCATAGTCGAACTGGTGGGCCAAGTACGTCAGATAAGGCGCGGACCTGCTCTCTTGGACCAGACGCACCTGGACGTTGGCCAGGTCGGAGAACGCGTCCGAACCCCCGCGGTCGTGGAGGAACACGGTGTCGAACTGGACGTCAGGCTCAGCCTGAGCCCGACCCCGGATCACGGCGGAGACGCCGCCCTTGGACAGGTTGGGGTAGAAGATGAGCTTGCGCATCAGTCGCGTCCCTTCGTCGTGATCCCGTAGTAGGACAACAGGCGTGCGGCCCGGTCGTCCCAGTCGCTCGTCTGGACGAACGAGACCATGGCCTCCCTTTCGCCGGGCGCCCATGGTGTGCTCAAGGCGTCGTCGAGCTTCTCAACGAACTCGTCCACTCCCCGATGGACCCAGGTCGACGGGTACGTCTCCACACTCCCCATGGGCGCGGTGACACAGCGCAGACCCCAAGCGAAGTACTCGTAGATCTTGTTCGGATCAACTGATCGAGTGAGCGGGATGTCGAGGAAGGGGATGAGCCCGACCTTCCAGCCGGTGACGATGTCTGCCAGCTGCTCATGGGAACGGGGGCCCAGAAGATGGACATTGGAGGGCAGCGACATGCCCTGGGGCGCACCGTGCCCGATGATCTCGAAGACGGTCTCCGGCATGCGGCGGGCTGCCTCAGCGATCAGGGGCCAGTCGAACCACGAGGGCGTCAGGTGCCCGACGTACCCGGCCACCCGCAGATGTTCACGGCGTTCGAAGCTGTCTTCTGTCCGCAGGCTCTCCGTCTGGTCGATGACGTGCCGGTTGACCGCATTCGGGATGACCGTGTGGTCGCGGAGGGCCGGCCACATCGACACGAGCTTGGCGTCGAGGGCTGTGCTGACGCTGACCACCTTGTCGGCCACGATCAGCATCTGACGCTCCAGGGCCGGCGAATACCACTTGGAGTAGCCCACGCGATTGAACTCCTCCATGTCGTCACGGCACTCGTAGACGACCTGCCACCCGAGGGTCTTGAGCTGGGTACCGAGGGCGACGGCCGCGATCGAGGGGAAGGAGCTGCAGATGTAGGTGTCGCCCATGGATCGCCGTCGGGTGGTCAGGCCGCGTACCAACCTGCCGAAGTCCTTGCGGGCGACCTGGAGGACTCGTTCTGACACTCGCGCCGGGAATTGCTGGAGTGACGAGAAGGGCAGGAACACGACCCACATCCCGGCCCGTTCGAAGGCCCGGGCCAAGTTGTTGGGCCGCAGCGACAGCGTCTCGTGCCCCAGCGGAGGCGCCGTGGTGTCTATCACGAGCAGGGTGTCATCCTCCGGGATCTCCGCCAGGAAAGCGTCGATCTCAGCCGTGGAGGAGCGCACCTCCGCCAGGTCGATCTGCGCATGCATCATGACGTCGGCATTCCCCCAGTCGCGGCGGCCCTGGAGGCGGATCCAGCGCGCGTGCGGCGGGACCGTGATGTGGAACGGCGTCTCGAGTGTCCCCGCCGCGTCCCCCCGCAGCTGGACGAAGGGCCCGAACGTCGGGTTCTGCGACAGGGCGGAGGGCCCGGGGAGCAGATGGCCGGCCTCGTCCAGGAAGCCGACGGTGAGGAGAGCCGTGCTCGCCTCGGTGGGCAGATCCGAGCGGATGACCCCCTCGACGGAGGCCGCGTCAGGGCTGAGAGGAAAGTGCTGGACGAAGTCCCATACGCGCACTCGCGTATCCGGGCTGAACGGGGTGGAAGGCGTCTCGAGCGGGTGGACGTGGTGAAGAACCGTCGCGTCTCTGTCCACTCGTACGGGGAATTCGGGCTTCCAGGCGTGCCCCTGCAGCACAAGATGGGCCGCGCCGTAGTAGTGCCCCATAGAGTGGTGTAGCGCACGGTGACTGGGCACGTCGTTCCGGATGTGGACGCGGCCACCGTGTGATCCTTCGAGTCAACCTTCCACAGAATCCTCGAACGGAGTCATCACGATGACCGCTCCTCATATTGTCGACCCTGCCGGCCTGCTCGGCGAAGCCCTGTCCGAAGCACCCCCGGATTTGATGCGTTCGTTGCTGCAGACCGTGATCAACTCCCTGCTCTCCGCTGACGCCGACGCGGTGGTCGGCGCCGAATGGGGTAAACCCACCCCGGGCCGAGCTACCCAGCGCAACGGGTACCGGCACCGGGACCTGGACACCCGGGTCGGGACCCTGGACGTGGCGATCCCCAAACTCAGGTCGGGCACGTACTTCCCGGAGTGGCTGCTCGAGCGCCGCAAAAGGGCCGAATCCGCGCTGATCACGGTGGTCGCCGACT
>NZ_UNRH01000007.1:0-133795 GCF_900537135.1 Micrococcus sp. Alg238-R198 | reverse complement strand
CTGCTGGCCCCCCCCCCCCCCCCCCCGCAGCGTGCCGGCGGACCCAGCACCCCTCAGCCCTTCGGGGCGTAGTACCGGCCGAGGGTCTCGGCCTTGAGCTCGGCGAGCGTGCCGTCCTGCATGGCCGCGCGGATCCGGTCCACGAGCGAGACCGTGAACCGCTCGTTGTGGATGGAGAGGAGGGTGTGCGCCACCATCTCCTTCGCCTTGAACAGGTGCCGCAGGTACGCGCGGGAGTAGTGGGCGCACGTGTAGCAGTCGCACTCGGGGTCCAGCGGGCCGAAGTCACGGCGGTACTTCGCCCCGGGCAGGTTGTAGCGCCCGTCGCGGGTGTAGAACGCGCCGGTGCGGGCCACCCGGGTGGGGGAGACGCAGTCGAAGGTGTCGGCGCCGTTCTCGACGGCGGTGAACAGGTCGTCGGGCTCGGAGATGCCGAGCAGATGGCGCGGCTTGTCCTCGGGCAGCTCCTGCGCGCACCAGCCCACGATGGTCCCGAGGTTCTCCTTCTCCAGGGCCCCGCCGACGCCGTAGCCGTCGAAGCCGGACGCCACGCCGTCGAGCTCCCCCGCGGCCGGGAACTCGGCCCGCATCGCCGCGAGGTCGCGGCAGGCCTTGCGGCGCAGGTCCTCGTACTGGGCCCCCTGGATCACGCCGAACAGCGCCTGGTACGGCCGCGCCGCGCGGGCCCCGGTGAGGCGGGCGTGCTCGTCGAGGCAGCGCTGGGCCCAGCGGCGGGTGCGCTCGAGCGCCTCCTCCTGGTAGCCGCGGGAGTTGTGCAGGGTGGTCAGCTCGTCGAAGGCGAACATGATGTCCGCGCCGAGGTTGTGCTGGATGCCCACGGACACCTCGGGGGTGAACCGGTGCCGGTCCCCGGTCAGGTGGGACTTGAACCAGACGCCGTCGTCGTCGACGTTGGCCAGGCGCTCCTTGCCGGGGGCGACGGCGTCGTCGGCGCCCTGCCCCTCGGGCGCGCCGGGGCCCTTCATGTCGATGACCTTCTTGAATCCCGAGCCCAGGGACATCACCTGGAAGCCGCCGGAGTCCGTGAAGGTGGGGCCGGGCCAGTTCATGAACGCGCCGAGGCCGCCGGCCTCGTCGAGGAGGTCGTCCCCGGGCTGCAGGTACAGGTGGTAGGCGTTGGCCAGGAGGGCCTGCGCGCCGAGCTCGGCCATCGACTCCGGCAGCACCGCCTTGACCGTGGCCTGTGTGGCCACCGGGATGAACGCCGGCGTCTGGATCCGCCCGTGCGGGGTGGTGATGACGCCGGTGCGGCCGAGCGGGGCGCCGTCCGCACCGCCGGTCTCCAGCCGGTGCGTCACCTCGAAGCCGAACTGCGAGGGATGCGCGGGGGCACCGGAGGCGGGCTGCGGCGTCGGGGCGGCGGGGGTCTCAGGCATGGGACCCAGGGTAGTGCGCAGGCACCGCAGGCCGCCCCGGCTCAGCCCAGCACCTCCCGCGCCACCGCGCTCGCCACCACCAGGTCCTGCCAGGGCATGCCCGTGGTGACGAACAGGGCGGGCGCGCCCTCCCGACGACGCGCGGTCCCGGCCACGAGCTCGGCCAGCGTCACCGTGTCCTCGATCCCGGCCAGCGCGCCGGAGTCGATCGCGAGGGTCACGTCCCCGGCCTCGCGGGCGGCCGAGTCCCGCGACTCCACCGCCACGGTCGCGCGGCGGGCCAGGGCGTCGTCGGTCTCGCGGGCGTCCGTGGTGTGCGAGCCCATCGCCACGACCGTCGCGTGCTCCGGCACGAGCGTCCCGTCGAACAGCGGGGCCGTCGCGGCCGTGCACGTCACCACGACGTCCGCCTCCGCCACGGCCTCCGGGCCCGCGGCGCTCGCGGTCACGCCCAGCTCCGCTTCGATGCGCGCGGCCAGGGCGGCGGCCCGGTCGGCGTCGCGGCCGACCACGGACACCCGCTCCAGCCCGAACACGTCCTGGAACGTGAGCGCGTGCTCCCACGCCTGCACGCCCGTGCCGAACACGACCAGGTGCCGGGGCGAGGCGTCCGCGAGCAGCCGCACCCCGAGCGCGGACACCGCGGAAGTGCGCAGGCCCGTGAGCTCGACGCCGTCCAGCACGGCCCGCGGGGCCTGGCCGGGGGTGCCCGGGGCGCCGAACAGCACGTAGACGCCCTGGATGACGGGCAGTCCGCGCTCGGGGTTGTCCGGCGTGAGGGTGAGCAGCTTGGTGCCGACCTCGGCCCCGCGCGTCGAGGGCATCTGCAGCAGCTGCCCGGCGGCGGTGGCCACGCGGGTGCGGGGGGCGTCGGCCTCCGGGTCCAGGCCGGCGGCGAGGGCCGCCTCCAGCGCGTCGACGGCGGCGCGCGGGCTCAGGGCGGCGCGCACGGCGGGGCCGTCGATCCAGGGCAGGGAAGCGGTGGCGCGGTGCGTGTCCATGCGGCCACGCTACGGGGTGGGCCGGGCGGCTCAGCCGAACAGCGTGCGGAAGTTCGCCAGGATCCGGCGGGGGTGCTCGGGGTCGACGGCGGCCAGCCCCGCCACCGTGGGCTCGTACT
The DNA here is from genome assembly GCF_900537135.1 of Micrococcus sp. Alg238-R198. Lineage (NCBI taxonomy): Bacteria > Bacillati > Actinomycetota > Actinomycetes > Micrococcales > Micrococcaceae > Micrococcus > Micrococcus sp. Alg238-R198. The sequence continues at coordinate 131,278 of NZ_UNRH01000007.1, read as the reverse complement.
CGCCCGGGGCGAAGTACCCGTGCTCGCGGTAGATCTCAAGGCGCTCGAGGATACCGGCCTGGTCCAGCTCCGGGTGGAACTGGGTGGCGTACTGGCGGGTGCCGAGCCGGAACATCTGCACGGGACAGTCGGCGCCCGCGGCGAGCAGCACCGCGCCGGGCGGGAGCGCGCTCATCGCCTCCTTGTGGCCGACGTACGCCGCGAACGTGCGCGGCACCCCGGCCAGCAACGGATCCGCGGCACCCTCGTCGGTGAGCGTGACCTCGACGGGCGCGGCCGATTCGCCGTACGCGTTGTCCACGACCCCGCCGGCGTGCCGGCCCAGTGTGCCGACGCCGTAACAGCAGCCGAGGAACGGCAGGTCGCGGCGCCGGACGACGTCGAGCATCCGGCCCAGCTCCGCCTCCACGGCGCGCTGCACGGGGGACTTGGTCTCCTCGGGATCGGTGCCCGTGAACGGACTGCCGGGCAGGATCACGGCGACGACGTCCGCGAGCTCCGCCTCCCAGTCCACGCCGTGCGTGGCCACGTCCGGGCGCTGCACGACGCGGTCGAGGGGCAGCACCCGCAGCCGGCCCTCCGAATAGCCACCCAGTCGCTGGACGGCCTCGACCTCGGCAGCCGCGGCGTCGTCTTCGGGGCGCGTCTGGACGAGGAGGAACGGCCGCGGATGCGGGCTCGGGACGGCGTCGGTCGGGGTGGTCATCTCGGCAGACTAGCGGGGCATCGGGCCGGGAGGGCGTGGCGGCGTCGTGGGGCGTCGTCGGGGGCGGGCCGCGGTCAGCGGCCGGCCCAGGGGTGGGCGTCGGAGGCCCACGGCAGGGGGCGGACGCGTTCCTCGGGCAGCGGGTCCGTGGCCAGCCGGCCGTAGCGGTGCACGTCGAGCCGCCGCCCGCCCGCGCGGAGGCGGCCGCGCTGCGTGCCCTCGTGACGGAGCCCGGCGGCCCGGGCGACGGCCCCCGCCGTCGGGCTGTCCGCCCGGTGGGCCAGTTCGATCCGCTCGAGCCCGCCCTCGGCCAGTTCGGCGTCCGCCACGGTGGTCGCCGCACGCGACATGATCGCGTCCCCGCGCCAGCCCTGATGCAGCCAGGCGGTGAGCGCGCCGGTGCCGTGCGCCTCGTCGCGCACGACGGCGACCAGGCCGATCAGCGTGTCCGTCCCGCGCTCCACCACGGCGACGGCGTCCGTCCCCTCCGCCTGGACCAGTCCGTCGACGTAGGCGCGGGCGGAGGCCTCGTCGGTGACCTCCCCGGGGTCGGCCATGCCGACGGTGCCCGCGTGGAAGGCCGCCAGGACGGCGGGCGCGTCCGTGGAGCGGAGGGGGCGGAGCTGAGCGGGTGCGGAGCCGGTCATGTCGGGCGCATAGCCCCGACAGGGGCTGGAGAGTGAGGTGCGCCACACGAACCGCACCCCGGAGGGCGTGTCACCGGGGACGGGGCCGGCTCTCGACGCCCGTCCCGCGGCTGGGCCTCACCGGCGCGTGGCTGCCTTCGCCTCGAGCTCGTCGGCGAGGGTGCGCAGCGTGCCGAGCTCCCGGGCGATCCGGGAATCCAGGTCGGCGTCCGTGAGCGTCTCCGAGCCGCCGCGGGCACGCAGGTAGAGCAGCTGGCCGAACCGGGCCCGGCGCCACTGATACTCGGCCTCGGCGTCGCGGGCCTGCAGGGCGCGGGAGATCTCCCGGTCGTAGAGCGGCGGCTCGTTGAGCTGACGCTGGCGCACTTCGAGCACGCGGGACGCCCGGCCCGGCTCGGAGGGGACCTCGTCCGCCTCGAGCAGGCGCCGACCGAGGTTGGCGGCGGCGATGTGCTCGCCCTCCTCGCGCAGGATCAGCGACGCCAGGGACAGCGCGGCCTGGATGGACTTCCACCGCCCCACGGCCCCGTCCCACGGCAGGTTCGTCAGCAGGCCCAGGGTGGCGAGCGTGCCCTCGGTGTCCTCGTGCAGCAGGTAGAGCCGCTCGGCCATGCCGAACACGTCCTCCAGCTGGGAGCCGGAGCGCAGGTTCAACCCGTGGGAGAGCCGGGCCGCGGTGGCGGTCAGCTCGGTGTCGTCGAGGTGGCGCTTGCCGACGGCGACGATCCGCTCCTCGGGGGACCCCGCGTCCACGGGGGAGAAGGTGGTGTCCGGGACGGCCCTGCGCTCCTCCGGGCGGTCCGTGCGGACCCGGATCACGGAGCCGTGGGCGATCTTGACCTCCCGGCCGCCCTCGAGGGTGGCGATCACGAGCGCGGGGGTGCCGAAGTCGTCCCGCATCACCCGGGTCGAGGCCACGGGCGGGGCGGGCTCGCCGCGGCGGGTCAGGAAGCTGTCCCCGGGCTGCACGTCCTGGGACTTCAGATGGCGGAGGTAGCCGCCGACGACCGGTGCCATGCTCAGCGCCCCCATCCCACGTGGGCGAGGGCCTGGCGCACCAGGTCCCCGCGGCCACCGATGAACTCGGCCTGGATGTCCTCGCCGAGGGCCTCCTCGGGGGTGAGCCAGGTCAGCTCGAGCGCGTTCTGGCGCGGCTGGCACTCACCCGTCACCGGCACCACGTAGACCAGGGCCACGGCGTGCTGGCGGTCGTCCGTCAGCCCGGTCTCGGACGGCGCCGGGAAGTACTCGGCGACGGTGCAGGGGACCACCGACGGCGGCAGCTGCGGGAACGCGAGCGGGCCGAGGTCCTTCTCCAGGTGGCGCATCAGCGCGGCGCGGATGGTCTCCCGGTACTGGACGCGGCCGGAGACGAACGTCCGCTGGAACGTGCCGGTCTCGTCCGCCACGTAGAGCAGGCCGATCTCGGTGACGTAGCCGAGGGAGTCCAGCCGCACCGGGATGGCCTCCACATACACCATGGGCAGCCGACGCCGGGCCTCGTAGAGGTCCTCGTCGGACAGCCAGCCCGGATTCGGGTCGGGGGTGCGCACGCTCATGGTTCTGTTCTACCGGAGTTCCGCGCCGGGGGCACACCGGGTCCCGCGTGTTCCGCTCACCACTTGGCGCGGAAGTACTGCCGGGCCATCGGCACCTGCTCCGAAGGGACGTCGAGGGCGAGGGCGGCCGCGGTCGGCCAGTTCGGGTTCGCCAGGGCGGCGCGACCCACACAGACGGCGTCGGCGCGGTCCTCGTCCACCACGGCCGCGACCTCCTCGGCGCCGGTCAGCGAGCCGACGGCGGACACCACGATCCCCTCGGTGCCCTCCTTCACGGCGGTGGCCAGCGGCACCTGATAGCCCGGGCCCTGAGGGCCCTCGTAGGTGTCCCCGATGCCCGCGGAGGACAGGTCGAACCAGTGCACCTGCCCCTGCAGCTCCTGCGCCAGGCGGACGGTCTCCTCGATGCTCCAGCCGCCCTCGACCCAGTCCGAGCCGGAGATGCGGATGCCGAGGACCTTGTCCGCGGGCCACACCTCGCGCACGGCCGCCACGACCTCCTTGAGGAAGCGGGTGCGGCCCTCGAAGTCCCCGCCGTACTCGTCGGTCCGGGTGTTGGTCAGCGGCGAGAGGAACTGGTGGATGAGGTAGCCGTGGGCGGCGTGCAGCTGCACGGCGCCGAAGCCGGCACGGTCGGCGCGCTCGGCGGCGTCGGCGAAGGCCTGGACGGTCTCCCGGATCTCGTCCACCCGCATCGCGTGGGTGCGGATCTCCATGGAGTTGGTGGCCACGCCGGAGGGGGAGAGGGTCTCCCAGGAGTCGGGGCCCTCGAGGATCGGCTGCCCGGCGGGCGCGCCCGGGTGCATGGGGACGGTCGAGGCCTTGGCGCCGGCGTGACCGAGCTGGATGGCGGGCAGGGCGCCCTGGGAGGCGATGAACTCGGCGATCGGCGCCCACGCGTCCCGCTGCTCGTCGTTCCACAGGCCGGTGTCCCACGCGGAGATGCGTCCCTCGGGGGTGACGGCGGTGGCCTCGGCCACCACGATCCCGAAGCCGCCGGCCGCGCGGGCGCCCAGGTGCTGGAAGTGCCAGCCGTGGGGGACGCCGTCGCGCGCCTCGCACGAGTACTGGCACATCGGCGGCAGGATCAGGCGGTTGCGTACGCGCACGCCGTTGATCTCGATCGGTTCGAAGATCGCGGGCACGGCGGGGGCGTCGGTCTGCGGGGTGGCGGTCTGAGTCATGCACCCCACCCTACGAGCGGGTCCGGACACGGGAGGGCTCGCGTCCGCCGCGGGCGGAAGGGCGGGCCGGCCCGTGCGACGAGAGAAGTCGTCACCGCTGCTGCGTCCACCCCTACCCTGGGCCCATGCCCTCCTACCGCGCCCGCCTGCAGATCGGCGACCTCCTGCCCGGCCACCGGCCCGAAGAGGTCATGGACCTGGCCGAGGCCGCCGTCCAGGCCACGCACGTGCTCGCGGCCAAGGACATCGAGGTCGTCGCGCGCGTCCCGCGGATCGTGCTGCGCTTCGCGGTGCCCGGCTCGCACCGGGCCGGCGAGGACGCCGAGGCCGCCGAGGTGGCGCGGCGGATGGCGGAGGCGGTGTCCGGCGTCGCCGTGACGGGCCGGCTGGACGTGCTCCGGCGCGACGGCGGCCGGTGGGTCCCGGTGCCCGCCGGGCCCGGGCGCTGAACGGGGACGGGCTCAGGCGCCGGCCGGGTGCGGCCGGCGGGCGGCGTCGCGCTCGATCTGGCGGGCCCAGGAGCGGCGCACGGCCGCGGCGGTGACCAGCAGCAGCGCCCCGAAGGTGGCCGCGAGACCCACCCACACGCTCTGCTGCGCCCCGAGCGGGCTGGGCAGCAGGCGGGGCAGGGCGAGGCAGAGCAGGGTCCAGGCCATGCCCAGGGCCACACCCATGCGGCCGCGCCCCCCGAGCACGAGGCGCAGGGCCGCCAGCAGCAGGGCCACCAGCACCAGCAGGGCGAGCAGCTCGGTCGGGAACCAGTCGACGTGCACACCCCAGGCGTGGAGGGCGGCGCCCACCGCGGTGGGTGCGCCGGCGAGGAGGGTGCCCAGCAGCACGCCGAGCGCGCCGTCCTCGGCCACCCGTGCGACGCGGCGGGCCGCCGGGCGGGCGCCGAGCCGCCGGACCACACGGAGCATGAGGACCAGGGCGAGCAGCCACGGGACGACGTCGAAGCCCCCGGGGGCCAGGACGGCCAGGGGGAACCACAGCGCCAGCGCCAGCAGGGTCCCCGCGACCGCGCCTCGGATGCGGCGGTGCCGCGGCGACGCGCCCTGGCCCGGCCCCCACTGCCGGAGCACGTACATCCCGGTCAGCAGCCACAGCACCGGCCAGATCGCCGGGTGCAGCGGGGACAGTCCGAACACGCTCGCGTCGGGGCCGTGTCGGCCGTCGGCGGTGAGCGGGTAGGCGCCGGCGTCGAGCGCGGCGAGCCCCGGGACGCGGCCGGCCAGACCCAGGCCCCACGCACCGGAGAGCACGAACAGCGCCCACACGACGGTCAGCAGCGTCTGGCCGCGTCGGTCCGCAGCGGTCGGTGAGCCGGCCGGCTCCTCGGGCGGGGCGGGGGTGTAGCCGGGGATCAGGGGCAGGGCGCCCGTAACCGGCCCCGCCGAGGAGTGGGCGATGGCCTCGGCCCGGACGGCCTGCGCCTTCGTGGAGAGTCGCTGCCGCCGCCGCCACTCGGGCAGGGCCACCCGGGCTCGGGCGAAGAGCTCCTCATCGGTGAGCCGCTCCTCCGGGTCGGACAGCAGCGGCCGGTCGGCGGCGGCCGGGAAGACCTCGGGGCCCTCGAGCTCGCGCGCGGCCCGGGCGAGCGCGCGGGACTCCCGCTCCTCGTGCTCGCGACGGCGGCGGGCGGCGTCCTCCGCCGCGCGGCGCTCGGCCTCCCGGGCGCGGTCCTCGAGGAGCCGGGCCTGGGCGAGGGCGCGTTCGGCGTGCAGCACGGTGTGAGCGCGGACGCGGGCGGCCTGGCGACGACGTCGCTCGGTCTCGAGGCGGGCGGCCTCCTCCGCCTCGCGACGGCGCCGCTCGGCCTCCTCGGCCCGACGGCGCCGCTCGGCCTCGACGCGTTCGGCCTCGAGGCGACGGCGTTCGGCCTCGGCCGCCTGCCGACGGCGCTCCGCCTCCGCCTCCGCCTCGAGCCGGAGCCGCTCCCGCTCGGCGAGCGCGGCCTCCTCGCGGGCCCGCCGCTCCGCCTGCACGCGGGCGCGCTCGGCGGCGACCTCCGCCTCCCGGCGGCGCCGTTCCTCCCGCTCCCGGCGGCGGGCCTCCGCCTCGGCGGCGGCACGGGCCTTCTCCTCGGCCGCCACCCGACGGCGCCGCTCGGCTTCACGCCGACGGCGCTGCTTCTCCTCCTCGCGGCGGCGGCGGGCCACCCGCGCGGCCTGGGCCCGGCGGGCCTCCTCGTCGAGGCGCGCCCGCCGGCGCTCCTCGGCCGCAGCGCGGCGACGTGCGGCCTCCGCGGCCTTCTCCGGGTCCCGCCCCGGGGCGGGGAGGATGCGCTCGACCGTGCCGACGAGCGGATCGGCGAAACGGGCGAGGTCCGGGCTGCCGAGGCGGTCCAGGATCTCGCTGAGGTCCCGGCGTGGGCGCTGTTCGGCGGGAGCGCCCGGAGTGCGCAGGCGGTCCATGGCGCGGTGCACGTCCGCGCGGCGGTCCTCGCGCACGCGGCGCTCGGCGGCGGTCTCGGGTCGGCCCGAGCGCAGGGCGCGCTCGTGACGGCGCAGATCGCGGCGGGAGATCTCCCCGGGCGCGGCCAGGGCGCGGCGAGGGCGCGCGGCGGGAGCACGCGTCGCGTCGTCGTCGGGACGGGGCGCCGAGGCGCCCCGGAGGCGCTCGAGGGCGGCGCGGGACTCGGAGGACGCGTCCTGCATGCTCACCCCTTCCGGCCCCGGCGACGGTGGGCCATGATCCCCGCGATCATCAACCCTGCAAGGGTACCGAACACCATGCCGACCACCGCGGACGCCCACCACGGCAGGCCGGTGGCCCGGCCGGTGATCCAGCCGAGCCCCACCATGGACGAGGACCACGCGAGCGAGCCCGCCCCGGACAGCCACAGGAACACGGGCCAGCGGATCCCGCCGATCCCGGCCGCCGCCATCGACGCCGTCCGTCCGCCCGAGACGAACCGCAGCACGGACAGCCCCGCCAGGCTGCCCGCCGGGCCCACCCGCACCAGCAGGCTCCGGATCCCCCGGTGGATCCGACGCCACCACGCCCAGCGGTCCAGGCGGTCGGCGAGGCCGTGGCGGAACAGCGCGTAGAGGCCGACGTCCCCGGCCCAGCAGCCCAGCCACGCCGCCAGCACCGCGGCCACGGGGGAGACCCGGCCCTCGGCTACGAGCGCCCCCGAGCCGATGACCACCACCTCCGACGGGACGGGCGGGATCGGGGCGTCCAGGGCCACGAGCAGCGCGGTGAGCGGGTGGAACCACGCTCCGAGCGCGTCCATCAGGGCGGCCGGGTCCCCGCCCGTCACCGCGGTCGCTCCTGCAGCTGGGCGGGGGAGGTGAACTCCCGCTCCTCGCCCGTCACCGGGTCCGTGAAGCGCAGCGACCGGGAGAGCAGCTGCAGGGGCCGTGCGACGTCGTCCGGGGCGAGGTCGAGCAGGTCCGGGTAGAACGGGTCGAACGCGATGCCCAGGCCCAGGGCGGCCAGGTGGATGCGCAGCTGGTGGGTGCGCCCCGTGCGCGGGGTGAGCCGCAGGTGCGCCACCCGCCGGCCGGCCAGCGTCCCGGCGGAGACGCCGACGCCCAGCAGCTCCACGCGGGACTCCGCGTTCGCCCCGGCGTGGGGCCGGTTCGAGCGCCGGGTCCGGACGGGGGCGCCCGCGCGCCGCCCGGAGGCCGCCGCGGGGATCTCCTCCACCACGGAGCGCAGGACCCCCTTGTCCTTGCGGATCCGGCTGCGCACCGTCAGCGGGAACCGCCCCAGGATGGGGTCGGTCGGGGCGCCGGGGCCGCGGGCGCCGTCGTCGGGGGCGTCCGGCAGGAGCGCCACGGCCTCGTAGGTCTTGGCCACGGCACGCCGCTCGAAGAGCAGGTGGTAGGCGCCGCGGGTGGCCGGGTTCGCGGAGAACATCACGACGCCGGCCGTCGCCCGGTCGAGCCGGTGCAGGGGCACGAGGTCATCGAGGCCGAGCTCGTTGCGCAGCCGCACCAGCGCGGTCTCCTGGACGAAGCGGCCACCCGGGGTGGTGGGCAGGAAGTGCGGCTTGTGGATGACCACGAGGTGCTCGTCGCGGTGCAGGAGCGTGTGCGTCACGGGCAGCGGGGCCTCGTCGGGGACGTCCCGGTAGTACCAGAGGTCGTCGTGCACGCCCAGCGGCGTCGTCGGCGTCAGTGCGGTGCCGTCCGCCGCCACGACCTCGCCGCGGGCGAAGCGCGCGCGGATGCCCTCCGGGTCCACGTGAACGAACCGGTGGAGCACGTAGTCCTGCGCGGTGGGCCAGCCGGAGGTGGGCAGGCGCAGGCGCGTGGCGTTGACGCCGTTGCGCGGGGGGAGGGGAGAGGGGACGGCCACGGGTCCATCCTCCCAGCCCGGCGCGGCTGCGTCCGACCGGCGCCGCTCAGTCCGACCGGCCGGGCCGGCCGGAGCCGGTGGTCTCGTCCTCGGCCGGGCCGCGGTCCTGCGGGGTGAGCACCACGACCTCCTCGGCCGGCGCGGCGCGCCCCGTCACCTCGTGCGCCGGGACCGCCCCGCCGACGTCGACCACCACGGTGTCCAGCACCGCGCCCGCGGGGACCTCGCAGTCGCCGAGCAGGAGGCTGCCGCGCACCGTGGCGCCGGCCGCCACGACCACCCCGGGGCCGACCACGCTGTCCGATACCTCGCCCGCGATCCGGCACCCCGGGCTGAGCAGCGAGCCGGAGACGCGGGCGTCCGGGGCCACCCACGCCGGCGGCGCCTGGTGGGGGTTGGTGATCAGCGGCCAGCCCTCGGCGGCGAGGTCCAGGCCGGTGCCGTCGAGGATCTCCCGGTGGGCGCGGACGTACGCGTCCAGGGTGCCGATGTCCCGCCAGTACCCGACGAGGCGGTGCTCCCGCACGCGTCCCCGCGCCACGAACGCCGGGATGATGCTCTCCCCGTAGTCGCCGAGGGAGGAGCCCACGGGGTCGCCGTCCTCATTGGTCTCGCCCTCGTCCTTGGTGGCCGCCTCGTCCTCGCCCGCCACGAGGTCGCCGACCACCTCGGAGAGCGCGGCGACGTCGAACACGAACACCTCGGTGGCCACGAGTGTGCCCGCCGGGTCCTCCGGCTTGTAGGCGTAGTCGGTGACGGCGCCGTCGTCGTCCACCTGCACGACCCCGAAGCGCGAGGGGTCCTCGTCCGTCTCGGTGGTGATCACGGTGAGCTCGGCGCCGGAGCGGGTGTGCTCGGCCAGCACGGGGCGCAGGTCCAGCTGGTACAGGTGGTCGGCGGAGAGCACGACGACGGTCTCGGCGCCGAACTGCTCCAGCAGGGGCAGCTGCTGGGCGATCGCGTGGCCGTTGCCGCGGGCGAAGCCCTCCTCGGCGCGGCCCTGCGCGGGGGGCAGGAGCCGCAGGCCGTGGCGGGTGCCGTCGAGATCCCACGGCCGGCCGCCGGCCAGGTGCTGGTTGAGCGTGAAGGGGCGGTACTGCTCCACGACCCACACGTCCCGCAGGCGCGAGTGGGCCAGGTTGGACAGGACGACGTCGATCAGCCGGTACTGGCCCGCCAGCGGCACCATCGGCTTGGCGCGGGCCGCGGTGAGCGGCATGAGGCGGCCGCCGGTGCCGCCGGCCAGCACGAGCGCGACGACGGCGCCCTCCGGGTCCTTCGGGAACGGGTCGGCCATGGCTCCTCCTCGGGTCGGGGCGGGTTCAGCGTAGGGAGCGGGGAGGACACGCGGCCACCGTTCGGGCGCGTCCGGGTCAGCGCTGGCAGTGCGGACACCACCACAGCCGCCGCGCGTCGTCCTCGGGGGAGCCGTAGTCCTCCTGGCGGACGGGGCCGCGGCAGCGCAGGCACGGGGTGCGGTCGTGCCCGTAGACCCAGTACGACGGCGTCCCCCCGCCACGCGCGCCGGGCGTCCGGCCGGGTGCCGTGTCGGGTGACGGACCGGCCGGGACCAGCACCTCGACCCCGAAGGGTCGCGCCGGGTTCGGACGCACGCCCGTGGTCCGGCGCCGGGCGCCCGCGGCGGGGGCGGCGGGCGGGACGTTGGCGCGCAGGAGGTCCCGGGCGAGCAGCACGAGTCCGGCGACGTCCTCGACCTCGCCGATCGGCCGGTGCGGGTCGATGCCGGCCAGCAGGAGGGTCTCGCAGCGGTAGATGTTGCCGATCCCGGAGACGAGCCGCTGGTCGAGCAGGGCCAGGCCGACCGGCCGCTCGGGCCGGGCCGTGAGCCGCCGCATGCCCTCGGCGAGCAGCGCGGCGCCGTCGTCGGGCGTGTCCCAGGCCGGGTCCAGCAGGTCGGGGCCGAGGTGGCCGAGGACGGCGGCCTCGTCGGCGGTGGGCACGAGGGTGAGCAGGCCCAGCTGGGCGCCGAGCACGCGGTGCTCCGCCGTCTCCAGCACCGCCCGCACCTGCCAGGCGGGGGCACCCCACCGCGCGTCGAGGGCGGAGACGAGCCAGCGCCCCTCCATCTTCAGGTGCGAGATCAGGGTGAGCGGCCGGGCCCCGGGGCGGGCCGCGGGCGGGGTCAGCCGCATCAGCAGGTACTTGGCGCGCGGCAGGACCTCGGCCACCGTCCAGCCGGTCAGGTCCGCGGTGGCGTGGCGGGGCACGCGCAGATCCGCGTGCGTCAGGGGCCGGCCCTCGAGCACGGGGCGGAGCCGATGCGCGACGCGGACGAGGGAGTCGCCTTCAGGCACGGGCCGTCACCGGCTCAGGCCGCGTTGAGCTGCCAGGTCACGCCGAAGCGGTCCCCGACCCACGCGAAGCGGCGGGAGAAGCCGTAGTCGTCGGGCGGCATGCAGTCACGGCCACCGCCGGCGAGGAGCGCGTCGTGGACCGCGTCCACCGCGGTGGCGTCCGGCAGCTCGACGAACAGGCTGATGGCCGGGGTGAATGTGAACCCGTGCGGGGTGAAGGAGTCGAAGAAGCGCAGCCGCTGGCCGGCGATCTCGAGCTCGCCGTGCAGGACCTTGCCCGCCCATTCGGCGCCGCGCGGGGAGGAGTCGTCGAAGAGGTCCCGGCGGACCTCGGTGACCGGCAGGTGCTCCACGAACGCGGTGAGGTAGGCGTCCATGGCCGCACCGGCGTCACCCTCGAACAGGAGGAACGGGGTGACGGAGGGGTCTGAGGGATGCGGCAGGGAGTCCTCGAGGGCCTCGGGGGCGGGGGACGTGCCCGTGGGGGCGGTGCCCACGTCCTCGGGCGGGGCGGCGTCGATGCTCATGGGCCGAACCTACCCCCGGGCCCCGCCTCCGCGACAGGGCCACCCCGGGCAACGCGGGTTGGGTTGTCGCGGGTGTTCGACGGCGGGACCCGTGACAACTCAACCCGCGTTGCGGACGGACAGACGGACACGAGTTCTCAGTTCCGGAACCGGATGCCCGACGGGCTCGAGTAGAACCCCGCGGCCAGCAGCGCCTCGGCCAGCGGCGTGCCGAGCACGGGCCCGCCGTTGACCTTCTCCAGGCTCAGCCGCTCGGTCCGGCCGGTCCGCAGCGCCCACACGAGCGCCTCCGCCGCGGCCCGCAGCTCGCCCGGCTCCTCCGTGAACGCGAGCAGCGTGCGCCCGCCACGCTCCATGTAGAGGGCCAGCCGCCCCGCGATCAGCACGACGACGGCGCCCGCCTTCCGGCCCGGGCGATGGCCCGTGGGCACGACGCCGTCCCGCCCGGCCGGCACGGACGGCCAGTCCAGCGCGGCGCCGTAGGGGTTCGCCGGATCCGTCGCGGCCAGGGCGAGGGCGAGCGGAGCGGCGTCGACGGCGGCGTCCTCCTCGTCCCGCTGGAACCCACGCAGCCGATCCACGACCGCGCCGGTGGAGAACTGCGCGCCGCCCAGCCCGTCGACGAAGTGGCCGCGGCGCACCTGGCCCGCGTCCTCCATCCGGGTGAGCAGCCGGTACTGCCCCGCGAAGCCGCCGGGGACCTCCTCGGCCACCACGGAGCCGCGCGTGATCACGCCGTACCGGTCCAGCAGCAGCTCGGCGGTGGCGTGGGCGCGGATCGTGGGGTCCTGCTCGGCGGCGGGCAGCAGGGACCAGCGGCCGGCCGAGCGGGCCTGCTCGGCGGCCGAGAGCCCGACGGTCCCCGCCGTGAGACCGGCCGAGCCCCGGGCGCCGCCCTCGGGCGAGGCGAGCCCCGCGTACCGGCCACGCCCGCGCACCCCGGCCAGCCGCCCGCCGAGCCCGCGCCCGGCCGCCGCCCCCGCGGCCCCGCCCGTCCGCGCGGTGCGGGCCCGCGGCGTCTGCCGCCCGGTGCGGTGCGCGGTCTTGCCGAGCGAGAGCAGGCCGCGGACGGGGGCGAACGTGTCGTTGCCGACCCGGCCGTCCCACACCAGGCCCCACAGCGCGGCCAGCACCGCGGGTCCGCGGGCCAGGTCGGCCGGGTCGCGGTGCGGGTCGGGGCCGACCGCCCCGCCCGCAGCCCCCGTGCCGCCGTCGCCGGCCGCGGCCTGCACCGCCCGCACCCGCTCCACGAGCTGGGGGAAGAACCAGGCCCCGCCGCCGGCGAGCACCTCGAGCACGGCCGCGCGCAGGGCGGCGTCGGCGGGCGTCTCCTCGGCGGGCTCGGGCAGGCGCAGCGTGAGGTCCACGGCGTCGGCGGGGTGCAGGGCCACCCAGCCGTCGTTGCCGGTGGCCTCCCCGACGCCCGACCACACGTACTCGCCCGTGGCCAGCAGCTCGTCGAGCAGGGCGGGGGCGTAGTCCCGCACACGGGCGGGCAGCACGAGGGACTCCCACGCGCTCGCGGGCAGGGGCGTGCCGGCCAGCTGGTCCAGGACGGTGGCCACCCCGTCCACGCCCTCGAGCGTGGCCGGCGGCCGCCAGGCCCCGTCGCGCCCCGTCCGCGGCCGCAGGTGCTGCCAGTCGGCGAGGAAGCGGGCGTAGGCGGCCTGGTCCACCGGCTCGACCTCGGCGCGCAGCGCGGCGAGGGAGCGCATGCGGATCCGCCGCAGCACCTCGGCGTCGCACCACTCGGCGTCCAGGCCGGTGGCCCCGGGGGTGCCCTCCGGCCGGAACGCGCCCGTGCTCACGCGGCGCTCGGTGGCCAGACGCTGCAGCACCGAGAGCACGACGGCGCCCCCCAGCCCCAGCGCGGCCCCCGCCTCGGCGGCGGTGAAGGGGCCGTGGGTGCGGGCATAGCGGCCCACGAGGTCCCCGAGCGGGTCGTCGACCGGATCGAGGAATGCGGTGGGCACTCCGTGCGGGATCGGCGTGCCGAGCGCGTCCCGCAGGCGGGCGGCGTCCTCGACGGCGGCGAACCGCTCGACCCCGTCCTGGCGCAGGCGGAACGCGCGGCCGGCGCGCTCGAGCTCCGCCAGCATCCCGGCGACGGCGTCCTCGTCCGCGGCCTCCTCCGCCTCCCCCTCGGCCCGTGTGCGCCGCGCGGCCTCCGCCACGGACAGCGGCCCCAGCAGGCGCAGCAGGTCCGCCACGCCCTCGACCCCGCGGGCGCGCCGGTCGGGCGCGAGCCGCTGCAGCTGGGCCTCGACCTCCGCGATGACCTCGGCGTCGAGCAGCTCGCGCAGCTCCTCCGTGCCCAGCAGCTCGGACAGCAGCGCGGGGTCGAGGGAGAGCGCGGCGGCGCGGCGCTCGGCCAGCGGGGAGTCGCCCTCGTAGATGAACTGGGCGATGTAGCCGAACAGGATGGACTGGCTGAACGGCGAGGGTGCCGTCGTCGTGACCTCCACGAGCCGGACGGCCCGTGAGGACACCCGCCCCGCGAGCTCCTTGAGCGCCGGGAGGTCGTAGACGTCCTGGAGCACCTCGCGCACGGTCTCCAGGATCACGGGGAACCGCGGGTGCTTCCGTGCCACGTCCAGCAGCTGCGCGGACCGCTGCCGCTGCTGCCACAGGGGGGTCCGTCGCCCGGGGTCACGGCGCGGCAGCAGCAGGGACCGGGCCGCGTTCTCCCGGAACCGGGCGGCGAACAGCGCGGACCCGCCGACCTCCGCCGTGACGATCTCGTCCAGCTCCTCGGCCGTGAACTCGAACAGCTCCGCGCCCGGCGGCTCCGCGTCCATCAGCGGGATGCGCAGCACGATCCCGTCGTCGGCCGCCATCGCCGCGCCCGAGCCGGTCTCCAGCCCGTACCGCTGCGCCAGCCGCGCCCCCACCGCGAGCGCCCACGGGGCGTGCACCGCCATGCCGTAGGGGGAGTGCAGCACCACGCGCCAGTCGCCGAGCTCGTCCGTGAACCGCTCCACCACGAGCGTCTGCTCGGTGGGCAGCACCCCGGTGGCCTCGCGCTGGTCCTTCAGGTAGGCCAGCAGGTTGTCCTGCGCCCACGGGTCCAGGCCCGCGGCGGCCAGGCGGGTGCGGCCGGCCTCGGGGTCCGCGTCCAGCTCGCGGCGGAAGCGCCCGACGGCGTCGCCCAGCTCCGCCGGCCGGCCCGCGGCGTCGCCCCGCCAGAACGGGAGCTTGCCGGGCTGCCCGTACGCGGGCAGCACCAGGACGCGGTCCGCGGTGATGTCCACGATGCGCCAGCTCGTGGCGCCCAGCAGGATGACGTCCCCCACGCGGGACTCGTAGACCATCTCCTCGTCGAGCTCGCCGACCCGGCGCCCGCCGGAGCGGGCCGAGCCCGCGGACGCGGAGCCCGCCGACTCGGCCGTGTCCCCGGCCGCCGCGCCGCCGGGGGTGCCGTGCGCGCCGCCGTCGGAGGCCAGGAACACCCCGAACAGGCCGCGGTCCGGGATGGTGCCGCCCGAGGTGACCGCGAGGCGCTGGGCGCCGGGGCGGGCGGCGAGCGTGCCGTTCTCCCGGTCCCACAGGATGCGCGGGCGCAGCTCGGCGAACTCGTCCGAGGGGTAGCGGCCGGCCAGCAGGTCGAGCACGGACTCGTAGGCGGAGAACGGCAGCGTGGCGAACGGCGCGGACCGGCGCACGAGGTCGAACCACTCCTGCGCGTCCAGGTCCGCGACGGCGACGGCGGCCACGGTGTGCTGGGCGAGGATGTCCAGCGGGTTGGCGGGGATCCGCAGCGACTCGATGCGCCCGGCCGTCATGCGCTCGGCCACGACGGCGGTGTCCACGAGGTCGCCCCGGTGCTTGGGGAAGAACACGCCGCGGGAGACCTCACCCACCTGGTGGCCGGCGCGGCCCACGCGCTGCAGACCGGAGGCCACCGAGGGCGGCGACTCGACCTGGATCACCTGGTCCACCGCGCCCATGTCGATGCCCAGCTCGAGCGAGCTCGTGGCCACGACGCAGCGGATCTGGCCGGTCTTCAGGGCGTCCTCCACGATGGCGCGCTGCTCCTTGGACACGGAGCCGTGGTGGGCGCGGGCGAAGTCGGAGACGGTGCCCGATCCGGTGCCGGTCTGCCCGGCCACCTGGGC
This sequence comes from Micrococcus sp. Alg238-R198, assembly GCF_900537135.1. NCBI lineage: Bacteria > Bacillati > Actinomycetota > Actinomycetes > Micrococcales > Micrococcaceae > Micrococcus > Micrococcus sp. Alg238-R198. Next base: position 115,917 of record NZ_UNRH01000007.1, on the reverse strand, counting down.
GGGTCCGTGGAAGCCGGTCGGGTCCGGTGTGCGGAAGCCGGGGACGGCGTCCGGGTGCTCGGCCGCGGCGGCCGCCTCGGCGCGGGCCTCCCAGATCTCGTTGAGCCGACCGGTGAGGCGCTCGGCCAGGCGCCGGGAGTTGGCGAACACGAGCGTGGAACGCCGCTCGGCCACCAGGTCCACGATCCGCTCCTCGACGTGCGGCCAGATGGACCCGCCCGTCACCGCGCCCTCGTCGCCGAGCCCGCCCGTCGAGGAGCCGGGCCCCAGGTCGTGGGCTGCGGCGGGGGAGGAGAGGTCCGTCAGGTCCGGCACCGGCACCGTGACCGTCAGGTCCCAGCGCTTGGCCGAGGCGGGCCGCACCACCGTCACCGGCTGCGTGCCGCCGAGGAACCGGGCCACCTCGGCGGCCGGCTCGACCGTGGCGGACAGGCCGATCCGCTGCACCGGCGTGTCCAGCAGGGCGTCCAGGCGCTCGAGGGAGACGGCCAGGTGGGCGCCGCGCTTGGTCCCGGCCACGGCGTGCACCTCGTCCACGATCACCGTGCGGACCCCGGCCAGCGCCGCGCGGGCCTGCGAGGTGAGCATGAGGTACAGCGACTCGGGCGTGGTGATGAGGATGTCCGGCGGATCCTGCTGCAGGCGCCGCCGCTCGGCCGCCGGGGTGTCCCCGGAGCGCACACCCACCCGCACGCGCGGCACGGGCCTGCCCTGGTGTGCGGCGGTCTGTGTGATGCCCACCAGCGGGGCCCGCAGGTTCCGCTCCACGTCCACGCCGAGCGCCTTCAGCGGCGAGACGTAGAGGACGCGGGTGGCCGCCGTCCCCTCGGCGGCGGGCTCGCGCACGAACGAGTCGAGCGCCCAGAGGAAGGAGGAGAGGGTCTTGCCTGAGCCGGTCGGCGCGATCACCAGTGCGTGCCGCCCGGAGGAGATCGCGTCCCACGCGCCGAGCTGGGCCGGCGTCGGGGCCTCGAACGCGCCCGTGAACCAGGCGCGCGTGGGCTCGGTGAACCGGCCCAGGACGACGTCGGCCGCGGGCGTGGCCGTGCCCGCTGCGGTCTCCGCGGGCCCGCTCATGCGTGGTGGTACGGTCGGCCGGCGGAGATCTCCTGGGCGCGGTAGACCTGCTCCGCCAGGATCAGCCGCACGAGCTGGTGCGGGAAGACGAGCGGGGACAGGGACCAGACGCGGTCCGCGCGGGCGTGGACCCGGGCGTCCACCCCGTACGCGCCTCCGATCACCATCGTCACCGGGGCACCGACGTCGAACCGGCCCTGCAGGTGCCGCGCCAGGCCCGGCGAGTCGAACGCCGTCCCCCGCTCGTCCAGCAGGATCAGGTGCTCGTCCGCGCCGACCGCGCCCAGGATCCGGTCCGACTCCTCCGTGCGCGCCGCTTCCTCCTGCCGCGCGGAGTGCGGCAGCAGACGCCACGAGAGGTCGTAGGGCCTCTTGAGACGCCGCTCGTAGCGGTCGATCCCGTCGACGACCCACGCCTCATGCTTCTTGCCGATGGCCAGCACCCGAACAGACATGGCCCCATGATCGCACCGGCCGCGGACACGGTACGGGGGTCGGCCCCCGCCGCTCGGTTACGCTCGCCGGGGCGGGGTGCCTGGCTCCGCACCGGAAGGGGGCCCATGACGTCGACCGCACGGTCCCCGCGGGTGTCCCGCCGCGCCGCGCTCGGCCTCGGGGTCGGCGCCCTCGCGGTGGGCGGGGTGGCCGTCGTCACCGACCTGGCCGGCGCGCCCGCCGGGCCGCTGGGCGCCAACGCGACGGCCCTGTACGGCATGCGCAGCTCCACCGGCCATACGTACGCGGCCCTGCCCGGGCGCGCCGGACGCATCGACGTGTACCGGCCGCCGGGCCAGGGCCCGTTCCCGGTCCTCGTGTGGAACGCGGGCTCCGGCTGGCGCAGCGATCGCGGCTACAGCGACGGTGTCGACGTCGCCCGCGGCCTGGTCCCGCACGGCTACGCCGTCGCCGCGTTCTCGGTGCGCAGCTCCAAGCAGGGCACGTTCCCCGCCCAGGTGGAGGACGCGACGGCGGCGGTCCGCTGGGTGCGGCGCAACGCCCCGGGCCTGCAGCTGGACGCGGGGCGGGTGGCCGTGGCCGGCTCGTCGTCGGGCGGTTGGAACGCCCTCATGGCCGGCCTCACGGGCGGACAGGACCTGGACCGGGAGCAGGTGACGCCGCCCGGCCGGGAGGTGCCCGACGGCGGCCACGCGATCCCGGAGGAGGACCGCGTCCAGGCGATCGTGGACTTCTTCGGCCCCACGGACTTCCTGACGATGAACCGCCAGATGCTCCCGGGCGCGTGCGCGGACTACAACCGCGCGAACCGGCTGAAGCACTGCCACCTCGACGACCGCAGCACCAAGTCGGACATGCTGGGGGTGCCGGTCCTGGCCTCGGGCGGCCTGACCCGGCTGGCCTCCCCGATCGCGCACCTGCGCCCGGACTCGCCGCCCCTGCTGGTCGTCCACGGGCGCAAGGACGTCACGGTGCCGTGGGGGCAGAGCCTCGAGCTGTACCGGGCCGCCGAGGCCGCCGGGCTGCGCACGGCGTTCTACTCGGTGGCCGAGGGCGGCCACGACCTGGGCATGATGACCGCGAAGACCCGCAGCGCGGAGGTGCTCCGCAGCGGTGTGCCGGCCAGCGCCGTGCACGCCACCATCTCGTGGTCCGCGGTGGCCTCGTTCCTGGACGCCGTCCTGCCGCGCTGAGGCGGCGGCCGGACCTGCCCCGGCATGGCGAAAGCCCGGGAGCACGAGGCTCCCGGGCTGCACATCTGGCGGTGACGGTGGGATTTGAACCCACGGTACGGGGTTACCGTACACAGCATTTCGAGTGCTGCACCTTCGGCCGCTCGGACACGTCACCAGACCAGGACACCCTACCCGAGCCGTGGCGGCGCGCCCAAACCGGTCGCCCGCCGTCGTCGGGCACGGGCGCGTTCAGTCGCGCTGTGCCGCGAAGAACCCCCGCAGCAGCGCCGCGCTCTCCTCGGCGCGGACGCCGGCGCGGACCTGCACCCGGTGGTTGAAGCGGGGGTCGCGGACCACATCCAGCACCGAGCCGCACGCGCCCGCCTTCGGGTCCCACGCCCCGAACACGACGCGCGGGATGCGGGCCAGCAGCAGCGCGCCGGCGCACATGGGGCAGGGTTCGAGGGTCACCACGAGGGTGCAGTCCGTCAGGCGCCAGCCGTCGCCTGCCCCGGAGGCGGCCCGCAGCTCCGCCCCGCGGCGCAGCGCGAGGACCTCGGCGTGGGCGGTGGGGTCGTGGTGCTGTTCGCGCTCGTTCCCGACGACGGCCAGGACGGTCCCGTCGCCGGCCACGAGCGCGGCGCCGATCGGCACGTCGCCGGCCGCTCCGGCCGCGCGGGCGGCCCGGAGTGCCAGGCCCATCCACGCGTGCTCCTGCTCGGCCGTGGGCGCGGGGGAGGGGACGGGGGCGGACACGCGGCCAGCCTAGCGGCGGTGTCGGCGCCCCCGCGGGCGCGGGGACGGGCGGAGGGGCGCGCGTGGGCGGTACCGTGGGCGCCATGCGCGTCCACATCGTCGACCACCCGCTCGTGGCCCACAAGCTCAGCGTCCTGCGGGACAAGAAGACCCCGTCCATGATCTTCCGGCAGCTCACGGAGGAGCTCGTGATGCTGCTCGCCTATGAGGCGACGCGCGACGTGGCCATGGAGGAGGTGCGGATCGAGACCCCGGTGACCGAGACCACCGGCTTCCGGCTGGCCCGCCCGCGTCCGTTGGTCGTGCCGATCCTGCGCGCGGGGCTCGGGATGCTGGAGGGGATGACCAAGATGGCGCCGTCCGCCGAGGTCGGGTTCCTCGGCATGGCCCGCAATGAGGAGACGCTGGACATCGTCACCTACGCGGAGCGGCTGCCGGCCGACCTGTCCGGGCGTCACGTGTTCGTCCTGGACCCCATGCTGGCCACGGGCGGCACGCTGATCGAGGCCATCCGCTTCCTCTACCAGCGCGGCGCGGCGCGGGTCACGTGCCTCTGCCTGCTCGGAGCGCCCGAGGGCATCGAGCGGTTGGAGGCGTCGCTGGGCGACGTCGAGGTGGACCTGTACCTGGCCGCCGTCGACGAGCGCCTGGACGAGCGGTCCTACATCGTCCCCGGCCTCGGCGACGCCGGCGACCGCCTCTACGGTCTGGCGGAATGACCTGAACGGACCTCCGCGTCCGCCACGAGACGGCCACGGCCCCCCCCCCACCCGGCGGGGGCCGTGGCCGTCTCGTGGGAGCGTCTCCGGCGGGGACGTCAAGCGGAGCCGCGAATGTGTCGTCCATCTAGTGGACGTCGAGGCCCGCTGTGACCCGTCATCACGGCGTCACATGGCAAACCTGGAAGTCGCCTGCATAAATATTCCGCATACGCACTGGTCCTGTGGCACACCCTGCCCTGTCGAACAATGAAAGAGTTATGCGGGCGAGCCGAGCGGCCGCGCAACGCTATTCCGATCCGCGAATAGTGATGTTGAGCACATTCAGGACTCGTTCTCTCAAATAGTGAGACAAAACCGCGAACGTTACTTGCCAGTCCCCTCGGTGACGTCACATTCTTGTCATGTGACGCCTCGTCCGCCGCACCGACCGAGCGGTGGAGGGGCCATGAGCCGAAAGAGGAGTGGTGGCCATGGGTCAGTCCGCCGGATACGTGCACATCTCCGTCCGCAATGCGCAGCGCCGGGCCGACGGCATGTCCCGCCGAGGCCAGGCCCGTGCAGGCCTGCGCCTGGCCGGTGGCACCGACGCCCCCGACTCCCAGACGGCGCCGACGCCGGTCCTGGCGCCGAACGGCATTCCGGGCCCCCAGGCGGTGGCCCGGGAGAACGAGGCGCGTGGGTTCGTCATCTACGTGGGCATGGACGAGCTGGCCGCCTCGGCCGCCGGCACCTCCCTCACGCGGCTGGCCAACGAGCTGCGCCACTACGTGGAGTCCCTCGTCCCCGGCGCGGAGTCGCACGCCGCCGTCGCCCTGGCCCCCGCCGGCGCGGAGGGCCGCGACCTCGAGGTCGTGCGCCAGGTGCTCGGCGATCCGACCGTGCAGGGCAGCACCCGTCCCGACCTGGCACAGGCGCCGGCCCCCGTGTCCACGCGCCAGCCCGGTGTGCTGATCGACCTCTCCCGGCGCGAGGTGCAGCTGGACGGCGAGTCGCTGAACCTCACCTTCAAGGAGTTCGAGCTCCTGAACTACCTCGTGGAGAACGGCGAGCGCACCGTCGGCCGCGAGGAGTTGCTCGACGCCCTGTGGCGCAACGCCGACGAGGTGCCCAACGAACGCACCATCGACGTGCACATCCGCCGACTGCGCGCCAAGCTCGGGCGTCTCGCGAACACCGTGCGCACCGTGCGCGGCCAGGGCTACCGCTTCTACCGCCACCCCGAGGTGGTCGTGTGGGCGGCACCGGAGTACAGCATCTGACCCGCGCCCGCCCGTGTCCGACGACGGCCCCCGCTCACCCGAGCGGGGGCCGTCGCCGTAGCCTGGCCGCATGAGCACCGCCGACGCGAAGACCCTGATCGTCCTCCGGCACGCCAAGGCCGGCTGGCCCGACGCGGCCGACGACCACGCCCGCCCGCTCGCCGAGCGGGGCCACGCCCAGGCGCCCGCCGCCGGCGACTGGCTCCGCGAGCACGACCTGGTCCCGGACGCCGTCGTGTGCTCCGATGCGCTGCGCACCCGTCAGACGTGCGTGTGGGTGTGCGAGCGCCTGGGCGAGCTGGCACCCACGCCCTACCTGGACCCGCGGCTGTACGGCGCCGACGCGGCGCGGGCCCTGGCCGTCGTCAACGAGACGGAGGAGGCCACGCGACGGCTGCTGGTGGTGGGCCACATGCCGTGGGTGCAGGAGCTGGGCATGCGGCTGATGAGCCTGGACTCGGACCAGGACGCGGCGCTGCGCATGAGCGAGCACTACCCGACGCTCGGGATGCAGGTGTTCCGGGTGGAGAAGCCGTGGGCCGAGCTCGACGGCCGCGACGCCGCCCTGACGCACTTCGTGGTGCCGGGGCGCTGACCTCCGCGGCAGGGCGCATGGCGGAGGAGCGCGCCGACATGACGAAGGCCCCGCTCCTGCAGGAGCGGGGCCTTCCGATCGTGCGCCCAAAGGGATTCGAACCCCTGACCTTCTGTTCCGTAGACAGACGCTCTATCCAGCTGAGCTATGGGCGCATCATCCGATCCGCCGGAGTGGCTCGAACTCGTAGAACACTACAGGACCTCGCTGACGAAGTGCAAATCGGCGGTCTGCGGCGGGGGTGTGGCGGAGGCGCGGTCATGATAGCCGCGCTCGGGTAGCATGGCAGGACCGTGCGGCCACAACGATGTGGTGCGCGCTTCGGCGGTGCACGCATCGGAGTGGACGGGACGGAACGGCCCCGGACCCCAATGGGAGGACTCTCGACCATGGCTGACAACGCCACCACCTCGTTCGCGGATCGCGCCCTGGCGGACGCGCCCACGGACTACGCCCAGCTGCGCGAGTGGGTCGCCCAGATCGCAGAGCTGACGCAGCCGGACTCCGTTCAGTGGGTCGACGGCTCCGAGGAGGAGCGCGACCGCCTCGCGGACGAGCTCGTGGCGGCGGGCACCCTGACCCGCCTGGCCGAGGACAAGTTCCCCCACTCCTTCGCCGCGTTCTCCGATCCCGCCGACGTCGCCCGCGTGGAGGACCGCACCTTCATCTGCTCCGAGAAGGAGGAGGACGCCGGCTTCACCAACAACTGGATGGACCCGGCGAAGATGCACGGCATCCTCGACGACGCGTTCACCGGCGCCATGCGCGGCCGCACCATGTACGTGATCCCGTTCGTGATGGGCCACCTCGACGCCGAGGACCCGAAGTACGGCGTGGAGATCACCGACTCCGCCTACGTGGTCCTGTCGATGCGCATCATGGCCCGCATCGGCCAGGACGTGCTGGACAAGATGTCCCGCGAGCAGGCCTTCTACGTGCCGGCCGTGCACTCCGTGGGCGCCCCGCTGGAGCCGGGCCAGGAGGACGTGCCGTGGCCGTGCAACGAGACCAAGTGGATCGTGCACTTCCCCGAGGAGCGCTCCATCTGGTCCTTCGGCTCCGGCTACGGCGGCAACGCCCTGCTCGGCAAGAAGTGCTACGCGCTGCGCATCGCCTCCGTGATGGCCCGGGACGAGGCCTGGCTCGCCGAGCACATGCTGATCCTCAAGCTGACCAACCCCGAGGGCCGGTCCTACCACATCACCGGCGCCTTCCCGTCGGCCTGCGGGAAGACCAACCTCGCCCTCATCGACCCCACGATCGAGGGCTGGAAGGCCGAGACCCTGGGCGACGACATCACCTGGATCCGCGCCGGCAAGGACGGCGAGTTCCGCGTGATCAACCCGGAGACCGGCTACTTCGGCGTCGCCCCCGGCACCGGGTGGTCCACCAACCCGAACGCCATGCGCGCGATCTCCAAGGGCAACTCCATCTTCACCAACGTCGCCCTCACCGACGACGGCGGCGTGTGGTGGGAGGGCATGACGGACGAGGTCCCCGAGCACCTCACCGACTGGCGCGGCAACGACTGGACGCCCGAGTCCGGCACCCCGGCCGCCCACCCGAACTCCCGGTTCTGCACGCCCATCGAGCAGACGGACATGCTGGCCGACGAGTACCGCGACCCGCGGGGCGTGAAGCTGGACGCCATCCTGTTCGGCGGCCGCCGCAAGACCACCGTTCCGCTGGTGACCGAGGCCTTCGACTGGGAGGACGGCATCCTCAAGGGCGCCACCCTCTCCTCGGAGACCACCGCGGCCGCCGCCGGTGCCGTGGGCGTCGTGCGTCGCGACCCGATGGCCATGCTGCCGTTCCTCGGCTACGACGCCGGCGACTACCTGGCCCACTGGGTCAGGGAGTCCGGCAAGGCCGATCCGGAGAAGCTGCCGCGCATCTACCTGGTCAACTGGTTCCGCCGCAACCGCGACGGCGGCTTCGCCTGGCCCGGCTTCGGCGAGAACTCGCGCGTCCTGAAGTGGGTCGTGGAGCGCCTCGAGGGCAAGGCCGAGGCCGAGGAGACCCCGATCGGTCTCGTGCCGGCCGCGGGCTCGCTCGACCTGTCCGGCATCGAGGTGTCGGCCGAGGACCTCGAGGACGCCCTCAAGGTCGACGCCGCGGAGTGGGCCGAGGAGAACGAGCTCATCGAGCAGTGGCTCGGCCGGTTCGGCGAGTCGCTGCCCGCCGTCGTGCGCGAGCGCTTCGAGGCGCAGAAGGCCCGGTTCGCCCAGGCCTGAGCCCCGCCGCACGCGGAACGGCCCGCACCCCGTGAGGGGTGCGGGCCGTTCCGCGTTCCGGGGCCGGATCAGGCGGCGAGCCAGAGGTCCGGGCCGAAGATCTCGTAGCGGATGGACGTCGCGGGCACGCCGGCGTCGATCAGCTTCGAGCGGGTGGACTGCATGAACGCGAGCGGGCCGCACAGGATGTAGTGCCCGTCGCGGGGCAGTTCGACGTCGTCGAAGTGCATCACACCCTCGACGGTCGTGACGCCCTCGGGGTCCTGTTCGGGCCGCACCCCGAGGAAGAGGCGGGCGTTACCGTGCGGCAGCGCCGCCAGGGACTCCGTCACCTGTTCGCGCAGGGCCACCGCCTCCCAGGACGCGTCGCCGTGGAAGAAGAGGACCTGGCGGTCCGAGCCCTGCTGGGCGAGGGTGTCCAGGATCGCCGCGGCCGGGGTGATGCCGATGCCGGCGGTCGCCAGGACCAGGGGAGCGGTGGAGTCCTCGTCCTCGAGGGTGATGTCGCCGTAGGGGTTGGACAGCTCGATGACGTCGCCGACCTCCACGCTCTGGATGAGCGTGGGCGAGACCTCGCCGCCCTCGTCCAGCTTCACGGTGATGACGCGCTCGGTGGCGGACCCGGCCTTCTCGGAGAGGGAGTACTGGCGGCACTGGCGCAGGCCGTCCTCGACCTTCAGTCGTACGGACACGTAGCCGCCGGCCTTGCCGCGGGTCTGCGGGGTGTCGTCGGCCGGCTCGAAGCGGAAGGTGACGGCCGCGTTGCCGGTGGGCTCCTTCGCGACGACCTTCCAGTCCGTCCACATCCTGTCGTTGGCCTGCTGGGCGTAGAGGCCCTTCTCGATCTTGATGAGGGCGTCGGCCATGAGCCAGTAGACCTCGGTCCAGGCGTCGGCCACCGCGGGGGTGACGGCGTCGCCGAGCACCTCGCCGATGGCCCAGAAGAGGTTCTCGTAGACGATCGGGTACTGCTCCTCGACGATGCCGAGGGCGGTGTGCTTGTGGGCGATGCGGGACAGGACGGCCTCGGGCAGGGTGCCCGGGTTCTCGAGCAGGTGCACCGCGAACTTCACGATGGATCCGGCGAGGGCCTGGGCTTGCTCGCCGTTGCGCTGGTTGGCGCGGGAGAAGACGCCGTCGAGGAGCTCGGGGTGGGCCTCGAACATGTGGGCGTAGAACAGGGGCGTGATCTCCGGCATGTGCTCGGCGACGACGGCGGCGGTGGCCTCGATGACGGGGCGGGACTTCTCGGACAGCACGGGGGTCTCCGTCTCCTCGGTGGGGAATCTTGCGCTGATTTTGCCAGATTACACCCGGCCGTCGCCGTCGGGAACTCGCCCCCGGCCCGTTCCGTCAGTGCGCCACGGGGATCTCCGGCAGGCCCAGCAGCACGGGCCCGCCGACAGGCCCAGCGCTCACCAGATCCCGGATCCGCACGGTGTCGAGCTCGGCGAGGAAGGCCTCGCGTGCGCGGTGCAGGGCGCCGCGCAGGCGGCAGTCGCCGGCGTAGGGGCACGCCACCCCGGAGTCGCGCCCGGCGCAGTCGATCACCTCGTCGCGGCTGCTCAGCGAGCGCACGAGCTCGCCCACACGCTGGTCCAGACCGGCCGCGGCGATCATGGCCCCGCCGTGCCGACCGCGCAGCACCTCGATGGTCCCGCGGCGGCGCAGCTCGGCGACCGCCTTGATCACGTGGTTGTAGGGCACCTGGATCCGGTCCGCGATCTGCTGGCTGGTGAGCCGTTCCCCCTCGGCGGCCGCGAGCGTCATCAGCACACGCAGGCAGACGTCGGTGTAGGCGCTCAGCTTCATTCCTCCATCATCCCACCGGTGCACGGCGCCGCCGCGCCTGCGGTGTCCGGGCCGGTTGGCATACTGACGCCATGGACGCCACCTCGCACCCCGACGCCGGCCCCCGCCTCCCCGAGACCTCCGCACCGGGGGGCGACGCCGCGCTGCACGAGGAGGCCCTGGCCGTCCTGCGTCGGCTCGTGGACCGGCCGGACGCGCGATTCAAGGACGGGCAGTTCGAGGCGATCGAGGCGCTCGTGGCCCACCGCCGCCGCGCCCTGGTGGTGGAGCGCACCGGCTGGGGCAAGTCCGCCGTGTACTTCGTGGCCTCCCTGCTGCTGCGCGCCCGCGGCGCGGGGCCCACGCTGATCGTCTCCCCGCTGCTCGCGCTCATGCGGGACCAGGTCGCGGCCGCGGCCCGGGCGGGCGTGCGCGCGGTGTCCGTGAGCTCGGCGAACGCCACGGAGTGGGACGAGGTCCGGGCCCGGCTCGCGGCGGACGAGGTGGACGTGCTGCTGATCTCGCCCGAGCGCCTCACGAACCCCCGGTTCCGGGACGAGCAGCTGCCGGACCTCGTGGCGCGCATGGGCCTGCTCGTGGTGGACGAGGCCCACTGCATCTCCGACTGGGGCCACGACTTCCGGCCGGACTACCGCCGCATCCGGGACCTGATCGGGCTGCTTCCCGCCGAGGGGCCGCGCGCGGTGCCCGTGCTGGCCACCACCGCCACGGCCAACGCCCGTGTGGTGGCGGATGTGGTGGAGCAGCTCGGCGTCGCCTCCGAGCAGGATGTGTTCGTGCTCCGCGGCCCCCTGGCCCGCGCCTCGCTGCGCCTGGGCGTGCTGCGCCTGCCCAGCCCGGCCGCGCGCCTGGCCTGGCTCCTCGACCACCTCGGGGACCTGCCGGGCTCCGGGATCGTCTACGCCCTCACCGTCTCCGCCGCCGAGGACACGGCGCGCGCCCTGCGCGAGGCGGGGCACGAGGTGGTCGCCTACACGGGCCGCACGGACCCGGAGCGGCGCGCCGAGATCGAGGAGGACCTCAAGGCCAACCGGGTGAAGGCCGTCGTGGCCACCTCGGCGCTCGGCATGGGCTTCGACAAGCCGGACCTGACGTTCGTGGTGCACTTCGGCGCGCCGGGCTCACCCGTGGCGTACTACCAGCAGGTCGGCCGCGCCGGCCGCGGGACGGACCACGCGGACGTGCTCCTGCTGCCCGGGCCCGAGGACCGTCGCATCTGGGAGTACTTCGCCACCGCCTCCATGCCGGACGAGGAGCAGGCGCGCGCCGTGCTGGGGGCGCTCGCGGACCACGGCGGGGCCCTCTCCGTGGCGGCGCTCGAGCCGGCCGTGCGGATCAAGCGCACCACCCTGGAGCTGCTGCTCAAGGTCCTCGCCGTGGACGGGGCGGTCGAGCGGGTGGGCGGCGGCTGGCGCGCCACCGGGCGGGAGTGGACGTACGACGCCGAGCGGTACGCCCGCGTGGCCGAGGCGCGCCGGGCCGAGGAGCGGCTCATGCTCGACTACCAGACCACGGACCGGTGCCGCATGGAGTTCCTGGCCCGCACCCTGGACGACCCCACCGCCGCGCCGTGCGGCCGCTGCGACGTCTGCGCCGGCCCCTGGTACCCGACGGGGTCGGACGGGGCGGCGCGGGAGCGCGCGGAGGCCGCCCTGCGCCGCACCGGTGTGCCGATCGAGCCCCGTCGCATGTGGCCCTCGGGCATGGACCGGTTGGGCGTGCCCGTCAAGGGGCGCATCGCGCCCGAGTCACAGGCCGAGGAGGGTCGCGCGCTCGCCCGCCTGACGGACCTCGGGTGGGGCACCGTCCTGCGGGACCTGCTGGACCGGGAGGACGCCCCGGTGCCGGAGGAGGTCCTGCGGGGCGCCGTCGACGTCCTGGCCGGCTGGGGGTGGCGGACGCGGCCGATCGCCGTCGTCGCGATGCCCTCGCGCACCCGCCCGCAGCTGGTGGGGTCGTTCGCCGAGGGGATCGCCCGGATCGGCCGGCTGCCGTTCCTCGGCTCGCTCGAGCACGCGCGCGGCGGCCCCACGGCCGGGCCGGGCGGCAACAGCGCCTACCGGCTCGGGTCCGTGTACGGCCGGTTCGCCGTCCCCGAGGCGATGGCGCAGATGCTGCGCACCGCCCCGGACGCCGGCCGCCACGGCCCCGTGCTGCTGGTCGACGACCTCGTCGACTCGCGGTGGTCGCTCGCCGAGGCTGCGCGGGTGCTGCGCGAGGCCGGCGCGCAGGGGGTGCTGCCGCTCGTCCTCGCCCAGACCGGATGAGCCGCCGAGGTCAGCGCTCCGCGCGGACGATCGCCAGCACGGCGTCGCGGAGCGCCTCCATGGTGGCGGCCGTGCGGGCCTCGCCGTTGTAGCGCAGGAACGGCTCCGTGTTGGACGGGCGGAGGTTGAACCACCACGTGCCGTCCTGGGCGGCGATCGTGGTGCCGTCCATGCGGGTCACCGTGGTGGCCACCCCGGCGAAGTCCTCGTGCACGGCCCGGCCCTCGCCGACGCCCTCGCCCACGGCGGGGGCGAACTGCGCCACCACCGCGGCCACGGCGGCGTCCTTGTCCTCGACCTGCGAGTTGATCTCGCCGGAGGCCACGTACGGCTCGTACTCCTCGGCCAGCTCGGACAGCGGCTGCTCCTGGCCGCCCAGGGCTGCCAGCACGTGCATGGCCGCGAGCATGCCGGTGTCCGCGTTGAAGAAGTCGCGGAAGTAGTAGTGCGCGGAGTGCTCGCCGCCGAACACGGCGGACTCGGCGGCCATGACCGCCTTGATGAAGGAGTGGCCCACACGGGTCTCCACGGCCCGGCCCCCGTCGGCCGCCACGAGCTCGGGGACGGCGCGGGAGGTGATCAGGTTGTGGATGACCACGGGGGTCTGCTCGCCGTCGGCCTGCGCACGGGCGATCTCGCGGCGGGCCACGAGGGCGGTGATCGCGGAGGGGGAGACCGGGGCGCCCTGCTCGTCGATCACGAAGCAGCGGTCGGCGTCGCCGTCGAAGGCCAGGCCGATGTCCGCGCCGTGCTCCACGACGGCGGCCTGCAGGTCCCGGAGGTTCTCCGGCTCCAGCGGATTGGCCGGGTGGTTCGGGAAGGTGCCGTCCAGCTCGAAGTAGAGCGGCTCGATCTCCAGCGGCAGGGCGGCCAGCTCGGCGTCGCCGAGGACGGCCGGGGTGGTCTTGCCCGCCATGCCGTTGCCCGCGTCCACCACGACCTTCAGGCGGCGCACCCCCGTCAGGTCCACGAGCGAGCGCAGGTACGCGGCGTAGCCGGGGAGGATGTCCTCCTCCGTCACGGTGCCGGTGGTCTCGGCCGCGGGGATCTCACCGGCGTCGAGGTACGCCTGGGCCGCGTCGCGGATCTCGAACAGCCCGGTGTCCGAGGAGACCGGCACGGCGCCGGCCTGGGCCATCTTCATGCCGTTGTACTCGGCCGGGTTGTGCGAGGCGGTGAACACCACGCCCGCGGCCTGCTTCACGCCCGCCGCGTAGTAGAGCATGTCCGTGGAGATCAGCCCCAGGGTGACGACGTCGGCGCCGCGGCGCGTGGCACCCTCGGCGAAGGCCGTCATGAACGCGGGCGAGGAGGGGCGCATGTCCCCGCCGACCAGCACGGTCTGACCGGCCAGGCCCAGCACGTCCACGAAGGCCGCGCCCACCGCGCGGACGCTCTCCGCCGTGATGGATTCGCCCACGATGCCGCGGACGTCGTACGCCTTGAAGGAGTCGTGCAGGTCGAGGGAGGGGGTCGAGGTAGTCACCCGACCGATCGTAGTGGACAGCCTGGATACAGTGAGGGCGTGCCCCCGACCACTCCGCCCCCGAGCGCGGGGCCCCCGGCCGTCCCGTCGTCGGGACCCGCGCCGGCCGCTCCCGGGGAGCCCGCGTACCGCAGGCTGCTGATCGGGCTGTTCCTGGCGGGGGTGGCCACGTTCGCCCAGCTCTACTCCCCGCAGGGCCTGCTGCCGCTCGTCAGCGACGACCTGGGCGTCCCCGCGGACCGTGCCGCCCTGCTCGTCTCCGCCAGCACACTCGGCCTCGCCGTGTCGGTGGTGCCGTGGTCCGTGGCCGGGGACCGGTGGGGCCGCCGACGCGCCATGGTGGTCTCGATGGTCTCCGCCAGTGTGTGCGCGCTCACGGGCGTCCTCGCACCCACGTTCGAGGCCATGCTGGGCCTGCGCCTGCTCGAGGGCATGGCGCATGGGGGCGTCGCGGGACTCGCCGTGGCGCTGCTGGCGGAGGAGGTGGTCCCGCACGCGGTCGCGGCTGCCGCCGGCACCTACATCGCCGGCACCACCCTCGGCGGGCTCTCCGGCCGGCTCCTCGCCCTGCCCGTCGCGGAGGCGTCCTCGTGGCGCGGCGGGATGCTGACCGTCACCGTGGTCGGGGTGCTGTGCACGGTCGGCTTCCTGGCGATCACGCCGCGCGCCCGGCGTTTCACGCCGTCGCCCACCTCCCCGGCGACGCTCGTGCGCATCGTGCGCGGTCACCTGCGCTCGCCGGAGCTCGTCGCCGTCTACCTGCAGGGGGCGCTGCTGATGGGCGGGTTCGTGGCGCTGTACAACTTCGTGGGGTACCGCCTGCTCGACCCGCCGTTCTCCTGGACGCCGACGGCGGCCGGCCTCGTCTTCCTCGCCTATCTCGCGGGCACGTGGTCGTCGCCGCGCGCGGGTCGGCTGGCCGCGCGGGTGGGACGGCTGCCCGTCCTGGCCGGCGCGACGGCGGCCATGGCGGCGGGCGTCGCCCTCACGTCGGTGCCGCATCCGGCGGTGCTGGTGCCCGCCCTCGTGCTCGTGACGGGCGCGTTCTTCGCCGCCCACGCCGTCGCCTCCGCGTGGTCCGGGACGGCCGCCCCCACGGGCCGCGCCCAGTCGACCTCCCTGTACAACTTCGCGTACTACGCCGGCTCGAGTCTCTTCGGCTGGCTGGGCGGCGTGTTCCACGAGTCCCACGGGTGGCCGGGGACGGTGCTGATGGTCCTGGCCCTGGTGCTGACCGCCCTGGCGAGCGCCGTCGTCGTGCTGCGCGGACGCGAGACGGCCCCGGCGCGCTGAGCCGGGGCCGTCATGGGGGCGGGTGTCAGCGGGCCGACCCGCGGGTCACCAGCCGAGGGCCTCGGCATCCGTGCCGGTGGCGGACCGGGCCTGGTCGCGCCAGGCGGCGAGGACCTCCGGGTCCTGCAGCTCGAGCCACGCGATCATCTGCTGGTAGGTCACGCAGTAGGTGTCCTCCTCGACGCAGACCTCGCGCATGACCTTCTCCACAGCCGGGTTGAACGCGTTGAGACCCCAGTCGTTGAAGTGGTTGCCGAAGACCAGCGGGGCGCGGTTGCCCGCGAACGCCGAGTCGTACATGTAGCGGTAGGTGCGGTACTGGAAGTCGGTGAGTCGGGCGACGTCCTCCGGGATGTCCTTGCCGCCGTTGCCGGAGATCCAGAAGTTGTAGTCCATCGCCATCACGAACGGGCTGGCCGCGTCCTTCTCGGCGAGCACGGGGGACCAGGTCATCGGCATCTCGAACTCCCAGATCCCGTCCTCCTGGTAGGGCCAGGCGACGCCGGAGGCGGCCGCGGCACGCGACGTGTCGTACTCGAGTCCGTTGTCCTTCCACATCGGGACGAGCTGGTCCCACTCCCCGTCGAGGCAGGGCAGACGTCCGCCCTTGACGTCGTCGGGGGTGACCTCCAGCGCCGGCAGGGAGCTGCCCGGGTTGTAGGCGCCGGGGTCGGAGAGGATGTCCGTGAACGAGCCGTACTCCTGCTTCCATTCGGCCGTGGACCACTGGTCTGCGCCGTACCTCGTGGGCGCGCACAGGTGACCCGCGTAGTGGGTGCCGATCTCGTGGCCGGCGGCGTGTGCCGTGTTGATGTTCTCGATGCGCTGCGCCACCTCGGCCTCGTCGCCGCCGAACTCCGTGCCCACGTAGCCGGGCTCGTTGCCGGGCGCCGTGTAGTTCTCCCGGTTGGCGGTCTCGATGAGGTTGATCGCGGACTGGAACACCGTGAACTTCGCGTCGGAGTCCGCGGCCGCGTCCAGGAAGGTCTTCCAGCGCGCATCCTGACGGCCGCCGTCGAAGGAGAAGAGGACGAACTGCGGCGGGCGCTCCTCCGCCGTGAAGGCCCGCATCGGCACGCCCTCATGGGAGCGGGCGGCCAGGGGGAGCGCGGGGTCCGCGGCGGCCGACGGTGAGCCCTCGCCGGACGACTCCGCAGCCGGCGAGGAGGCCGCATCCGAGGACCGTCCCTGCGACAACGAGGCGGTCGAGCCGTCCGCAGATGCGGGCGACGAGGCGGCAGCGTCCGTGGAGCCCGAGGACCCGGCCGCCGTCCCCTCGTCCCCCTGCGGGGCGGCGCGGCCGGCCAGCACGAGGGCGAGCGCCACCGACGTCCCCCACCAGCGGCGTCGCCGGGGCGAGGGGGTGTCGACGGTGCGGGCGGACGGGCGGGGGAAGGACATGCGGTCTCCTGGCTCGGTCGAGTGGCGGGCGGAGTGTCTCCTCCATGGCCGCCGTGGCCAGACACGGAGGACTCCACGTTCCACCGTAGGGGAGGCCCCTCGGTGGCTCTGGAGCCCTGGCAGAACTGTGACCAGGTTGTGATGTGGCGCCGCGGCTGCCGGCATGGCCCTTGTGGGCCACACCTAGACTGGTGGCATGGAATATCTCGTCCCTGTCCTCGCGGTGGTCGTCATCGGCGCCCTCGCGTTCGCCGCCGCCCGGTGGATGTCGGCCGGTCGAGCGCGTCAGGCGGCGGACCAGCGCACGTCGTCCGGTCGCGGGCTGGACATCGGACCGGAGCGGGCGCGTCTGGCGGCGGGGCTGCTGGACGAGGACGCCCATCGGCGCGTGTACGGGCACATCGCCCAGAGCCGCGTGATGGAGGCCGTGCGCGACTACCGCGCCCACACGGGACGCGGCCTGAAGGACGCCGTCATGGACGTGCAGTCCCTCGCCGTGCATCCGCAGGTCTACTCCGAGCCGGTGCAGGAACCGGACGCCACGTCCGCCGGAGTCGCGGGGCCCGTTCCCGGCGGCCATGGGGAGCCCCATCGGGACGACGCGGCCCCGGCCGACACCCCCGGGCCGAAGCGGCCCGGACAGGATTCGAGCGGGCGGGGGGAGCCGGACGCCCAGACGCCCGATCGCGAGACCTCTGACGCCGTGGCCGAGGACGACGCCCGGCAGGACAGCGACCACGCCTCGGCCGCGCCGCGTCCGACGGCGCCGTCCGCCGACGAGTTGACGACCCTGACCGTCCCGGCCGAGTGGACCGCCGCCCCCGCTGAGGAGGAGCTCCCCTTCGAGGTCGAGGTGATGCGGGGGACGGAGTCCGTCCGGCTCTCCTCGCGGGACCTGCCGCCGTGGCTGCGCGACCAGCTCGCCGCCATGGTGCGGGACGGCAACCTCGAGTCCGCCGCCGTCCAGCTGTCCAGCCACTCGGAGCTCTCCGTGCCGGAGGCGTACGAGCTGCTGCGCCGCATGCGCGAGCGTCGCGGGGAGGGCTAGTTGTTGCGGGTCATGAGGTTCTTGGCACGAGGGCCGGACTGAGATGAGACGAGTGGGCCTCTCCCGCAGGATGGAAGTTCCTACACCACCCATCCGCGCAAAGAGACCCACTCATGACTCACGCTAATGCACCCCTGACTCCCACCGGCCGTCTCAGGATGGTCCACCGCCACCTGCACGACGGCATCCCGCAAGCCCATGTCGCCGCCGAGTTCCGGGTGAGCCGGCCCACGGTGGCCACCTGGGTGGCCCGCTACCGCGCCCAGGGAGAAGCCGGCCTTCAGGACCTGCCCAGCCGGCCGCACCGTTCACCTGCCCAGCTCGATCCCGAGGTGGTGGCTCAGATCCAGACCCTGCGTCGCAGGGAGAAGTGGTCGGCCCGCCGGATCCATCACCACCTCGTCTCCGAGGGCCACCGGGTGTGTCTTCGTACCGTGGGACGGTGGCTGCACCGGGCCGGGCTCTCCCGGTTACGGGACCTGACCCCGGCCGGGGAAGACCTGCGCCAACGACCCCAGAAGATCACCGCGAGAGGGCCGGGGCACATGGTGCACCTGGATGTGAAGAAGATCGGGAAGATCCCAGACGGGGGCGGCTGGCGCACCCACGGACGTGAAAGTGAAGCAGGCCGTGCTTCCAAGCGTGGTGCCGGCCGGCGGGTCGGGTACACCTACCTGCACTCGGCGATCGACGGGTACACCCGCCTGGCGTACACCGAAGCGTTGGAGGATGAGAAGGCGGTGACCACGATCGGGTTCTTCTGCCGGGCGAGGGCGTTCTTCGCCGCCCACGGCATCACCGTGGACCGGGTGGTCACGGACAACGGGAACAACTACCGGGCCGTGGACTTCACCGCCAAGGTGGTCTCGCTCGGGGGCCGGCACCACCGGATCCGCCCCTACACCCCGCGCCATAACGGGAAGGTCGAACGGTACAACCGGCTGATGGTCGATGAGGTCCTCTACGCCCGCCCGTATACCTCAGAGACAGCTCGGCGTGAGGCGCTGGCCGTGTGGGTGAACCACTACAACTACCATCGGCCTCATACCTCCTGCGGGGACGCCCCTCCGGCCTCGTTGGCCCCGGCCCGAGTCAACAACGTCATGCCCTCTTACAACTAGTCACCAGCCGGTCGGTATGTCAGGTCCCCGCGTACAGACGCGAAGAGGGCCGGAATCGCGTGGATTCCGGCCCTCTCTGGCGGAGACGGGGGGAATATCCTCCGACCCGCATGATCTAGCGGATTTTGGAGGGGTCGGCGCACGGCCTGACTACTTGGTGACAGAAAGGCCCCGGCGCGGCTGCAACCGCCCGGGGCATGGACACCACGTAAGCAAGGACGTGACGCCGTGAACCAGCGTACCCGCACCCTCCCCCAGCTTCTCCAGCCCGTCGCCCGCGCCGCCACATCGGTGGCGCTCACGGTGGCGGGCTTTGTCGTGCTGTCTCTGCCGTCCCTCTGGACCGGCCCCATGTGATCCACCGGCCCCCGCACGCGGGGCCGCGTCCTGTCCACCATCCCCGCGACGGTGGGCGGCACGAGGTCACAGCGTGAACCTCCAGCGTCTACAGCCCTCTGTGCTGCCAATCATGAGGGCGCGGTGACACCCCTCCCGAATCGTCCGAACCGCCGGGCGAGGGACCGCCAGTCGACGGCGCATCCCAGGGCCATAGCAACAGACGCCCCGAAACACGGGGGGTCCAGTTGTCGTGGGCAAATGTCGCAGAGCTGGGGCGGAGGGCGGCGGGTCGACTGGAGTGAGGGACCGGGATACCTGGGCCCGCAGGGCTCCGCTTCTGCCTTGAAGGTGAGTGCGTACCCCGTCCAGCCCTGGAAGTAGACCACCACCCCCGGAAACACGAAAAGGCTCCGACCATCCCGCACGGGACGGCCGGAGCCATTGTTTCTGTTCACGCTGTGGACAACTCACGCCCACGCCGTCAGGCTGCGCTAGGTTGTCCTCAGCGCCGCCCGCCGCATTCCCCCTCCGCTGGCCCGGCGGCGTTAGGTGCCCCCGGCCAATCCCGTTTCAACGCCGGGGGCACCGTCACGCCCGGGCGGCGGCGCGGACGATCCGCTCCACATTCCCCGCCTCGGACAGCGGGAAAGTCACCTGATTGACGATGCCCCCCGAGTCCAGGCTGTATCGCTCGCGCAGCCGGGCCGCGATCCGTTCACCCGCCGGGGTCGCACTGGAGAATCGGACGAACGCACCACCCTCACGAATGGTCCGTGAATGATTCACATCGCCCGCCGGATTGTCCCGCAGCAACAAGTATGCATTCAGGTCCAGCTCCCGCAGGGCGGGGCCGAAATCCTCGCACGACTCCGACGTATTCACATCTGCCGCCGCGAACGCGGCCACCACCGGGGCTACACCGGCGTCAATGTCCACCGTGGTCCCGTCCTTCAACGTGACAGGTTTCGTCGCGTGGATCGTGTGATGGCGGGCGCAGAACTTGCAATCACACGCGGCCAGCTGGGGATTCATGATCTCAATCAGGTTGCGCATATTTACGCTCAGATCACGGCCGACACTCCATTCCCAGCCGTTCAGATCCACGAGGTCAGCAGGGTCGAGCACGTCGTCCACGTCCTCAGCAGGCCACCTGAACGGGACAGGGGCGCTCTCCGGGTCCAGCAGCAGGCGCAGGAACCGCCCCGCCTGGCGCTTCTGCAAGCCGGTCGGATTCTCGCGGATGTAGGCCGCGTGGTCCGGGTAGGTGAGCATCTTCTCCACCTCCCGCCGGACCATCGCCAGCTGCCCGGCGCACTGGCGATGCCCGTCGCCCTTGAACATGCGCGGCTCTTTCCATCCGCGCTCGTTCAGGGACTCGTCATGGTGGTAATAGCCCGGTGTGGTGATGTGACAACGACAGGTCGCGCCCTCAGTCGTCAGACGCTTCCAATGCTCTGTCAGGCTCTCGCGGCTGAACGTCGCATCGTCCCGGTTCGCGTCCAGCTTGTCCAGATTGGACGCCCGCCACGGGCATTCAGCGCACGCCTTCAAGGCCCCAGCGGCCAGGGGGACGGACTGGAGCGGGCGGGAGTAGTCGGGAGAATCGTAGGTCATCGTGTCTCATTTCGTGAATCAGTGGGAGTGATCTCTCAGGCGGAGTAGCCGAACGTGCTTCGAGTGGCGACCACATGCCCGCCCTGGGGGTAGACATGCCACGTCGCCCACGCGCACCGGCCACCGTGGGCAGTCGCACTCAACGCCGTGAGCGCATGAGGATCACCAGGGAACGTGACGGATAGCCCGTCATGTGCGGCGACGTGCCGGGCTATCGCGGCCACAGCAGCGGGCAAATCATCCGGTCGATAGACCGCAGACGTAAACGCATATCCGGGGCGCGCGGCATGTCGCGGTAGGTGCGGACTCAGCCCCGGCAGACATGCCAGCGTCTCAATGAGGCCCCCCACCTTCACTTGATGGGAGGCCCCCAGCACGCGCAGCTCCAGGGGGCCACACTGTTTGACCGCTAACGCCTCTTGAATCGGTGTGGCAGTGCTGAACGTCAGATCGGATGGGGACGTGTCCACGAATGGCACGTCGGCCTGTGAGTGCGTCATAGCCGTTCCGTTCGGTAGGGGGAAACAATCGCCCCCGCCCGGCGTCGTGCCAGGCGGGGGCGGTAGTGCCGTCAAGGCCAGCCAGGGTGGTGGCATGTCACTTCCTTTCGTGGAAGCGGCCCATTTCAGACGGCAGGCGCTGGGCGGTCTCAGCGGTCGGGGGACCGCTCGCACCCATCGGCCGGCACGGGACTGTCCCGCCCGCCGGTGACGTTGACGCCATATTCAGGGGCACCGCTTACGCGCCGCCGTAGTTCGTGGCCCAGCGGGACAGACCGCCCTTGCGTTGGGCATTCAGTGCCGGGGCGGTGCTCTCGTCGTCGGGAAGATTGAGTGCAGTCCACAGAGCCTTCTTGGTCGCCCTGTGCTGGCGAATCTCCGACACAAGCGGATTGATGACGGACTGTCCCTGTGATCCCGTCACGAGGTATGTGGAGCCTCTCAGCTCAGCCTCTAGGGCGTCGATCAGGTCCATCTCGCGGCACGCGTCTTCGAGTAGGTCTAGCTCATCGGCGCGCAGCTTATAGTCGGCGGTGATGGTCTTCCACATGCGCCGCGAACGCGGCTTTAGGCCCGTAGGAGTCTTTGTGTCCTCCATCGGTCCTCCATTCATAGATCAGGGTGCAGGGCGGTTGAGAGGTCGCCGTGCCGGTATGTGTTGCCCGTGACCGTCATGTAGCGGCCACGGGTATAGAACTCGAAAGTGAGGCCGTCAGCGGTTCGCTTCGGCCCCTTGCCTGGCGCGGACTG
This sequence comes from Micrococcus sp. Alg238-R198, assembly GCF_900537135.1. Taxonomy (NCBI): domain Bacteria; kingdom Bacillati; phylum Actinomycetota; class Actinomycetes; order Micrococcales; family Micrococcaceae; genus Micrococcus; species Micrococcus sp. Alg238-R198. The sequence goes on along the minus strand of NZ_UNRH01000007.1, from coordinate 94,012 downwards.
CGCAGTGCCCCAGATGTGCAGTCCGTCGCCGGACGGGGAGACCTCCACCCATGCGCCAGGAAACATATCTAGGACGCGCTGGGCGGCGGCGGTCGGCTTCCCCTCCGTGAGGCAGTGATCCAGGTCAATGCACGCCAGACCATCCCCGTTGAGGACGAAGCCCAGGCCGTCACCTGTGGAAGATGCTGCGGCGTCCGCGTACGTCGTCCAGGTGCACGGATCAGTCGAGCTGGCAGCCCGACCGGCCACGGTAAGGGGCATCTTTGCCACGCCAGATGCCCGCCTACGCGCCTCCCAGCGCACCCAACGGTCAAGGGCGCGGAGTTCGGCAGGGAGGGCCTCACAGAGGCTTCTACGGGCGGTCTCGGCCCGCTCAGCGGCCCTTTTGGCCGCTCTGTGGACGCGAACACGGCACTTTGTGGAGCACGTTCGGGCATCCGAGCGCGCCAGATTGAGCCGTTGTCCGCATCCCTCGCACTCTCGATTCGCCATGCCACCATCCTACCGCATGTAACGCATAATCCGCATGGTCTCACGTATCTCGCGGGGGTGCGATGGAGTGCAAAACGCACACCGGAAAATCGCCCGCGAACCGACCAAACGGCAGGAAAATGTTCGGCGAAACGGGCAGATCGCCGGACAAAAGCCAGAGTGCGACCTAGCACAACCGGAATTGCTATCCGGCGGTGCGGGCCGCCTGCGAGGGGGAGTCCCCCCCAGGGGTCTAGCCGTGCTCAACTCCGGGTGAGGGAGGAGCGGGACGGGTGATGCCGTCCCGCTCATCCTACTCACACGATCACTTCACTGCACGGAACGTCTCGTGCAGTCGGCGCTGTTCGTCCATGAGCATGTTCCGATGCTGGGGCAGGTTCATGTTCACGATGCCCGCGTCTGCCATGTGCTGCTCGGCCTCAGCCTGGGTGTAGATGCCCGGCTCGTGTCCACGTCGGGACAGGTAGGTCCAGGCGGTGAAGTTGCGCGGCAGGCTGCCCCGTTCGGTGGCATCCCCGGCGTACTCGTACAGGTCCTGACGCTCCATTGTGGACGGGATGATGCGCACCCTGCGCAGCTCCTGCGCCATGTCATAGATGCTCGTCAGGTTGTGCCATGCCTCAGCAACGTGCGGCTGTGCGGCCAACGGTGCCAGCTCCTGCATCTGCCCCTTGCGGTCGATGGCGAACTCTTCGATGTCTGCGGCGCGCAGGGTCTGCACGAGGGCCGTCACCACGGGGCGCATGGTCTCCGTGATCCAGGCTTCCCCGTGGCCACGCATCACGTCCCGGAGGTTGGAGTCGATCTGCCGGCGGGCGTCGTTGAATACCTTGTCCTGCATACGGACGACGGCGCTCATGTCCTTGGTGGTCATGGTCTGAACCATCAGGGCGCGCTCCACGTCCTTGACCGTGCCCTTCCCGGCGGCGAGCTTCTGGGAGATCTCGGCCACCACGCGGGTGTTGTCGTACAGGTCGGCTTCGGTGGAGTCGATGTGCTCGCGTGCCTGATGGGCGTGCTTCCACGCATCGGCCACAGCGGGGGGCAGGGTGCATCCGGCGTTGGTGAGGCGGTCGAGAATGCGGTTGAGAGTTGAGTCCCTGATAGTGGTGTAACCCTCCCCGGTCGCCAACACCGTCCCCTTCACGGACGCGGTCACCGTGGGAGCCTTCGAGCGAACCTTCCACAGCACTCTCGAAAGGACATCACCACGATGACCGCTCCACACATTGTCGACCCTGAACGCCTGCTGCGCGAAGCTCTCGGGGAGGCCTCCCCAGACCTGTTGCGCCACCTGCTGCAGACCGTGATCAACGCACTGCTCTCCGCCGACGCGGACGCGGTCTGCGGCGCCGAGTACGGCCAGGCCTCCCAGAGCCGTACCGCACAGCGCAACGGCTACCGGCACCGACCCCTGGACACCCGCGCCGGCACGATCGATGTGGCCATCCCCAAACTCCGGGCCGGCACGTACTTCCCCGAATGGCTCCTCGAGCGCCGCAAACGGGCCGAGTCCGCACTGATCACCGTGGTCGCGGACTGCTACCTGGCCGGGGTCTCGACCCGGCGCATGGACAAGCTCGTACGTCAGCTCGGCATCGACTCGCTCTCGAAGTCCCAGGTCAGCCGGATGGCACAGGAGTTGGACGAGCACATCGAGGCTTTCCGTCACCGGCCGCTGGGCGAGGCCGGCCCGTTCGTGTTCCTCGCCGCCGACGCCCTGACCATGAAGGTGCGTGAGGGCGGGCGTGTGGTCAACGCGGTGGCCATGGTCGCCACCGGGGTCAACGCGGACGGGCGCCGCGAGGTCCTCGGGCTGAGGGTGGCCACCACGGAGTCCGGGGCGGGGTGGAACGAGTTCTTCGCGGACCTGGTGGCCCGGGGGCTGGCCGGGGTGGCACTGGTGACCTCGGACTCCCATCGCGGCCTCGTGGAAGCAGTGGCGGCGAACCTGCCCGGGGCCGTGTGGCAACGCTGCCGCACCCATTACGCGGCGAATCTGATGGCCGTGACCCCGAAGAGCATGTGGCCGGCGGTGAAGGCCATGCTGCACAGCGTGTATGACCAGCCCGACGGGCCGGCCGTGCACGCCCAGTTCGAGCGCCTGTTGGACTACGTGCAGGACAGGTTGCCCGCGGTGGCCGCCCACTTAGACGCCGCTCGACAGGACATCCTCGCGTTCACCTCGTTCCCGAGGGACGTGTGGTGCCAGATCTGGTCGAACAACCCCGCCGAGCGGCTGAACCGGGAGATCCGGCGACGCACGGACGCGGTAGGGATCTTCCCGAACCGGGATGCCGTGGTGCGCCTGGTCGGGGCCGTGCTGGCCGAGCAGACAGATGAATGGGCCGAAGGCCGCCGGTATCTCGGCCTGGAACTGCTCGCCCGGTGCCGTGAGCCCCTGACCACGGAGCAAGAGACCGTGATGAGCACGGAGGTGATGCCGACCCTGCAGACCTGACAGGTACAAGCCCCCTACAACCTCGAAGACGGTTACACCACTTCCAGGGACTTGACCAAGTGGTCCGCACGGCGCATCCATCACCACCTCGTCTCCGAGGGCCACCGGGTGTGCCTCCGAACGGTGGGCAGGTGGCTGCACCGGCTGGGCATCTCCCGGTTGCCAGACCTCGCGCCCACGGGTGAGGACCTGCGCCAACGACCGCAGAAGATCACCGCCCGCGGCCCGGGGCACATGGTGCACCTGGACGTGAAGAAGATCGGGAAGATCCCAGACGGGGGCGGCTGGCGCACCCACGGACGTGAAAGTGAAGCAGGCCGTGCTTCCAAGCGCGGGCCTGGCCGGCGGGTCGGCTACACCTACCTGCACTCGGCGATCGACGGGTACACCCGCCTGGCCTACACCGAAGCGTTGGAGGACGAGCGGGCGGCCACGACCGTGAGCTTCTACTGCCGGGCGCGGGCGTTCTTCGCCGCCCACGGCATCACCGTGGACCGGGTGATCACGGACAACGGAAACAACTACCGGGCCGTGGACTTCACCGCGAAGGTGGTCTCGCTCGGGGGCCGGCACCACCGGATCCGCCCCTACACCCCGCGCCATAACGGGAAGGTGGAGAGGTACAACCGGCTGATGGTCGATGAGGTCCTCTACGCCCGCCCGTACTCCTCAGAGCAAGCTCGGCGTGAGGCCCTGCAGGTGTGGGTGAACCACTACAACTACCATCGGCCTCATACCTCCTGCGGGAACGCTCCTCCGGCCTCACTGGCACCGACCCGAGTCAACAACGTCATGCCCTCCTACAACTAGTGAGCTTCAGGCGCGTCGTATCACTGCTGCTGTCCTGCGGGTACTGGATCTGGACGCCCTTGACCAGCTGCTCGTTGAACGACTCGACGGCACCGAGGTTGAAGACCAGGTTGTTGTAGTCGGTCTTGCCGGTCTTCCCGAGATCAGGGAACGTCGCACCGAACCGGAAGACCGCCAGCGGCCGGATCTCATCGACGAGTGTCTGGTACGCCTTGTTATCCCGGCGGAAGCGATGCGGCTCATCCATGATCACGATGGGACGAGTCTCACGAAGCGCCTCGTATGGGACACTGGTCGTGCCGAGCACCGTCTGGTCGTAGTCGAACGCCATCGTCTTCTTCGACTGCAGCATTCCGTCGGTCATGAGAAGAGCGGACATGCGACCAGGCGACAGGCGGGAGCCATGCGCAAAGTTGACGACCGAGTTCGGCATCATCTTCCGCCCCTTCGACCGCTTCTGCGGGTCGAGGACGTCGAGGCGCAGCTCCAACTGCGGGCCGTACGCATCGGCGAAGTACTTGCGTGCGTAGTCCGACCGGATGAACGACTTCGCACCCTCCTTGATCGGTGTCGAGGGCACGAGAAGGATGAACTTCGTGAAGCCGTAGAGCCGGTTCAGTTCATACATGAGCTGCGTGTAGACCAGCGTCTTACCGGTGCCGGTCTCCATCTTGGCGTCGACCCCGAGAACACCATCGTCTACGTGTCCCCGCCACGGACGAGGAATCGCAGCGATCCCGTCCACGACACCGGACTGGATCGCGTTGATGTTCTCGCGAATCTGAGGATCAGCCGGGTCGAACGCGAGGTTCGCCTCGGGCGGCGTACTGGCGTCGAGCTTCACGTCCTTGAAGACGCGAGTCAATGCATTCAGCGCACGCTGTTGGTGCTCCAGTGTTTGAAGTCGGATCCGCATGGATCAATACCGCTCGATCACGGAGACCGACTGGCCCGAACGGAGCGACTTAAGGTTCTGCCTCAATTCATGCATGACCGAGAACTGCACCGAGTACCCGAAAACGACAAGACGCCTCAGATCGAGCTCACTAGCTTCGAGCTTCGTCACTAGAGACATCGCATCCGCACTAGTGAGGCCCGGGTTGATGACGTACCCAGTGTCCTCGCACACCTGGAGCTCATACTCGTCGAGCACCACCGCTGTGACCTCAGCGTTCAGACCGAAGCCATCTTCGATCAGCCAAGTCGCAAGAGCGACCTTGTCGCCGGAAGTGCCGTCGAACGCGAACTTCGACACGAAGTCGTCGAGGAGCAGGGTCTCATCGTTCGGATCGAACGACTGCATCTCGTCGAGAGTCTTAACACTGGGTTCCTTCAAACGGAAGAGCTTGAAGCCAGCGTCGACGGCAGCACCGGTCTTGTTCTTGACCTTGATCGCAGCCTGCGCAATTCTTGCTCGTCCGATTTCATCTATGGTGCGATAACCAGCGGCATAAGCCGCAGTATCACTGTCAATCATGTCAGGGATCTGTACCATGATGAACTTCCGCGAACCGCCATCGAAGGCGTTCGTGCGCATGACCGCCTCGGCGGTTGTACCTGACCCCGAAAAGAAGTCCATGACTATGTCCTGGGGCCCCGCCCCGAGCTGCACGACCTCTTCAAGAAGTGGCGTGGGCTTCGGATAGCTTGCAATATCGCCCGCAAGAAGTTCCTTGACCTCCTGGGTCCCTACCTGTTGATTGAAGCCCTTATCATCCCAAATAGTGAAAGACTTCTTTGTTCGCTCAACCAGGCCGTCCCGATTGAGGTAGTCCTTCACCGATATGTCATACTCGCCGCGTCGAGCAATGAACTTGGCGACGAGACGATCTGTCTCAGCGAAACATTTGGCCTTCCCCCACATCCAGCGACCATCCCGGCCATCGGACTTACGGGGTAGCACTTCATGCCACCCCGCCTGTTCGACCAACGAGATCTCCTCAGATTCAGGATTCACGTAAATCGGAAAAAACATGTCCGGACGATCCTCACGCAACGAAGCTACGCCGCGTTGGCGAAGACCTAGGAGACGATACTTCCCGTTCTCGTCCTCGAACTTGTACTCATCGCGTTGCGCCTGGGTGAGCCGCTTTCCCCCGATTCCTGCAGTTGCAGCAGCCTTTGAATAGACCAGGATATAGTCATGCACAGGAGCAATCGATGTATTTGACTGACGGCCACGCGGGTTATTCTTGACAGCCACTGTTGCAACGAACCCCTGCTCGCCGAAGATCTCGTCGCACAATGCCTTGAGGTTGGCCTGCTCATTGTCATCAATACTGACAAAGATGACTCCGTCGTCGGTGAGTAGTTCCTTCGCAAGTTCGAGTCGCGGGTACATGAAGGTAAGCCACGCCGAGTGCGACGACTTGCCCTGAAGTGCCATCACCCGCTCTGCCTCGTCCTCGTCAAGACCCACCTTTTCGACCAGGTCCTTCGCCGTGAAGCCGAAGTCGTCGACGTAGACGAACCCATCGGAACCCGTGTTGTACGGCGGATCGATGTAGATGCACTTGACCTGGCCCGCGTATGACCCCAGGAGGTGCTTGAGCGCATCGAGGTTGTCTCCGACGATGTACAGATTCTCCGAGTCAGCGTTCGTCGGCTCGCCGTTGTGCTCGAGATCGGGAACCACCACCGTCTCGGTCCGCGTCGACGTCAGGTACTTGGCATACGACTTCCCCAAAAACTTGAGCTCATAGCCTTCCCGCGTCATCGACACGTCCGCGGAACTCAGCGTCTCCTGAAGGCGATCGAGCATGAAGTCGCCATTCTTGCCGAAGTACTCTGGCAAGGCCGCCCGGAGGCGCGCCAGCTCGAAGTCGGCTGGTGTGGCTGTTGCGTTGGCCTCGCGGGCGTCTCTGATCATGATCGTCTTTCGTTCAGGCAGCGGGAATCGGGCAGGTCCTGCTGCTGGCCTATTACTTCCCTCTAGTGGTCACACATTGAACCGGAACTCCACCACGTCGCCGTCCTTCATCACGTAGTCCTTGCCCTCCATGCGCACCTTGCCGGCGGCCTTGGCGTCGGCCATGGAGCCGGCGGCCACGAGGTCCTCGAAGCTCACAATCTCGGCCTTGATGAAGCCGCGCTGGAAGTCGGTGTGGATCACGCCGGCGGCCTCGGGCGCCGTCGCGCCGACGGGGATGGTCCACGCGCGCGTCTCCTTCGGTCCCGCCGTCAGGTACGTCTGCAGGCCGAGGGTGGAGAAGCCCACGCGGGCCAGCTGGTCCAGCCCGGACTCATCCTGCCCGGCCATCTCCAGCATCTCGGCAGCCTCCTCCTCGGAGAGCTCCACGAGGTCGGACTCGAGCTTGGCGTCCAGGAACACGGCGTCGGCGGGGGCCACCAGATCGCGCAGCTCCTGCTGCCTGGCCTCGTCCCCCAGCACACCCTCGTCCGAGTTGAACACGTAGATGAACGGCTTGGCGGTGAGCAGGCTCAGCTCTCGCAGCCGGTCCATGTCCAGCTTGTCCTTGTCCTTCGCGGCGAAGATCGTCTCGCCCCGCTCCAGCACCGCGAGCGCGGCCTTGAGCGCCTCGAGGTCGGCGGGCTCCTTCTTCTTGCCCTTGACCTCCTTCTCGACGCGCGGGATCGCCTTCTCCACGGTCTGCATGTCCGCGATGATCAGCTCGGTGTTGATGGTCTCCATGTCCGAGGCCGGGTCCACCTTGCCGTCCACGTGGACGACGTCGCCGTCGTCGAACGCGCGCACCACCTGGGCGATCGCGTGGGCCTCACGGATGTTCGCCAGGAACTGATTGCCCAGGCCCTCCCCCTCGGAGGCGCCCTTGACGATGCCGGCGATGTCCACGAAGGACACCGTGGCCGGCAGGATGCGCTCGGAGCCGAAGATCTCGGCCAGCTGGGGCAGCCGCTCGTCCGGCAGGTTCACCACGCCCACGTTCGGCTCGATCGTCGCGAACGGGTAGTTCGCCGCGAGCACGGTCTGGCGCGTCAGCGCGTTGAACAGGGTCGACTTGCCCACGTTGGGCAGTCCCACGAATCCGATAGTCAAAGCCACAGTCCGGCAGTCTACCGGCGGGCCCACCGCGGCGGAGGCGTCCCGCACCGGCCCCGTTCCGTGGGCAGAACCGGCAGCCCCACCCGCTCCGTGGGCAGAAAGCGCGCTCTCCCCTGTTCCGGGGGCAGAACCGGCAGGGTTTTCGCTTCTGGGGGCAGAAACCTTCGCTCTTCTGCCCACGGAACCCAGAGACCCGGCGGCCACGGGGCCCGGCAGCCCCAGCCCCGCGTGCCCACGGAACCCAGAGACCCGCACCGCCCAGCACGCATCCCCGCCCAGATGACCGATCTGTAGGGTGGGCGGGCAGCCCTGACCCCGACGAGAGGACGCACACCTGTGTCTGCCGACCAGAGGACGACAGCCGAGACCGCAGGGCCACCGGGTCCCCCCGACGCCGGAGGAGCCCCCCACTCCCCCGCGAACTGGCCGGTGTTCGCCGGCACCGCGGGCATCGTCGTCGGCTTCGCCCTCTGGGCCATGCTCCTGCCCGCCCAGGCAGACTCCGTCATCTCGGCCACGGTGAGTTGGATCGCCGAGAGCTTCGGCTGGTACTACGTGCTCACGGCGGGCATCGTCGTCGTCTTCGTGATCGTCGTGGCGCTCAGCCGCCTGGGTCACGTGCGGCTCGGACCGGACCACGCCGTCCCGCAGTTCAACCTGTTCTCGTGGTCGGCCATGCTGTTCGCCGCGGGCATCGGGGTGGACCTGATGTTCTTCGCCACCTCCGGCCCGGCCACCAACCTGCTCACCCCACCGGACCTGCCGCCCATGTCCGACGAGGCCGCCCGCATGGCCCCGCTGTGGACGATCTTCCACTACGGCATCCCCGGGTGGGCCATGTACGCCCTGATGGGCATGGCCTTCGGGCTGTTCGCGTACCGCTACCACCTGCCCCTGAGCATCCGCTCGGCCATCGCCCCCATCTTCGGCCGCCGCGTGCACGGCCCGGTCGGCCACGCCGCGGAGATCGGCGCCACCGTCGGCACCATCTTCGGCATCGCTGTCTCCCTGGGCATCGGCGTCGTCTTCCTGAACGCCGGCCTCGCCCTGATCCTGGACGTGCCGGTGAGCACCGGCGTGCAGATCGCCCTCATGGCCCTCGCGGTGGGCATCACCATCGTCTCCACCGTCTCCGGCGTGGACAAGGGCATCCGCCGCCTCTCCGAGCTGAACGTCTACCTCGCCGTCGTCATCCTGGCCTGGGTGCTGTTCACCGGCCGCACCACGGACCTGCTCAACGCCCTGGTGCAGAACATCGGCGACTTCTTCGCCGGGTTCCCCGCGATGCTCCTGCGCACCTTCGCCTACACCGACGGCCCGGCGGCCTACCCGGCGGAGCAGTGGATGTCCGACTGGACGCTGTTCTTCTGGGCCTGGTGGATCGCCTGGGCGCCGTTCGTGTCCCTGTTCCTGGCGCGCATCTCCCGCGGCCGCACCCTGCGCGAGTTCGTCACGGGCGTGCTGCTGATCCCCTTCGCGTTCATCCTGCTGTGGGTGTCCGTCATGGGCAACGCCGCCATCGGCTTCTTCCGCGGCGGGGACCAGGCCCTGCTGGAGGAGGCCGTCACCGCGCCGGAGGCCGGCTTCTTCAGCCTCCTGGAGAAGTACCCCGGCTCCACGTTCCTGATCGGCCTGGCCGTGCTCACGGGCCTGTTCTTCTACGTGACCAGCGCCGACTCGGGCTCGCTCATCATGGCGAACATGACCTCCAAGGGCTCGGTCGAGGACTCCGACGGCGCCCCGTGGCTGCGCATCACGTGGGCGGTGATCACCGGCCTGCTGACGCTGTCCATGCTGTTCATCGACGGGGTCTACACCCTGCAGAAGGCCACCGTGATCGTGGGCCTGCCGCTCTCGGTGCTGCTGTACCTGGTGATGATCAGCCTGTGGCGGGTGCTGCACTCCGAGTCCCTGGCCATGGACTCGCGCACCGCCGCCCTGCCCGCCGTCCTCGCCGGCCAGGCCCGCGACTCCGGCAGCCGCGCCACCTGGCGCCAACGCCTGGCCCGGCGGATGAACTTCGCCACGGCCCGCCAGGCCGCCGCCTACATCGAGCGCGAGGTCGGCCCCGCCCTGGAGGAGGTGGCCGCCGAGCTGCGCGGCCACGACGCCGACGCCGCCGTCACCCACGGCGTCCACCCCGAGTCCGGGGTGCCCTGGGTGGACCTCACCGTCACCTTCGAGGGCCAGGAGGACTTCAAGTACCAGGTCTATCCCGTGGCCTACCCCGTGCCGAGCTTCGCGGGCAGCCTCAGCGTCGCCCAGGACACCCACTTCCAGCTCGAGGTGTTCTCCGCCAAGGGCTCGCGCGGCCGGGACGTGCTGGGCTACAGCCGCGAGCAGCTGTGCGCCGACGTCCTGGACGACTACGAGGCCCACCTGACCTTCCTCGCCATGACAGGCGAGGACTCCCATCTCGCCGAGCGCCTCGAGTCCGAGGTGCCGGATGAGTGGGGCGACGCCGACCGCTCGCCCGCCACAGGCGCCATGCCGGCCGTGGACGCCGCCCCCGCCTCCCAGACCGATCCCACCCACCCGTGAGGAGCACCATCCCCATGACCACCGATCCCACCGCCACCCAGTTCATCGACGGCGCCTGGGTGCCGTCCTCGGACGGCGGCACCCGCACCATCCACTGCCCCGCCGACGGCTCCGAGGTCGGCGTCGTCGCCGAGGGCACCCGCGAGGACACCCTCGCCGCGATCGCCGCCGCCCGCCGCGCGTTCGACAGCGGCGAGTGGCCCTCCACCCCCGCCGCCGAGCGCGGCGACCTGCTCATCCGCCTGGCCGACCACATCCTGGAGCACCGGGACGAGTTCGCCCGCGCCGAGGCCCTGGACACCGGCAAGCGCCTCGTGGAGGCCGAGGGCGACATGGCGGACATCGCCGCCTGCTTCCGCTACTTCGGCAAGATCGCGGACCAGAACCCCGGCCGGCTCGTGGACGCCGGTGATCCGACCGTCCTGTCCCGCGTGGTCACCGAGCCGGTGGGCGTGTGCGGCATGATCACCCCCTGGAACTTCCCGCTGCTGCAGGCCGCCTGGAAGATCGCCCCGGCCCTGGCCGCCGGCTGCACCTTCGTGCTCAAGCCCGCCGAGCAGACCCCCCACACCGCCATCCTCACGATGCGCGCCCTCGAGTCGCTGGGCCTGCCGGCCGGCGTCGCGAACCTGGTGCTGGGCCCCGGCGCCACCGTGGGCGAGCCGCTCTCCTCCCACCCGGACGTGGACCTGGTCTCCTTCACGGGCGGACTGGCCACGGGCAAGACCATCGCCCAGGCCGCCGCCGGCACCGTGAAGAAGGTCGCCCTCGAGCTGGGCGGGAAGAACCCCAACGTGATCTTCCCCGACGCCCACTACGAGGCGGCCCTGGACAACGCCCTCAACGCCGCGTTCACCGACTCAGGTCTGGTGTGCTCGGCCGGCACGCGCCTGATCGTCCACGAGTCGATCGCCGAGCGCTTCGTGGACGACCTCGTCGAGCGCGCCGGGCACATCGTGATGGGCGGCCCCTTCGACGAGCACGCCGAGACCGGCCCGCTGATCTCCGCGGCCCACCGGGACAAGGTGACGGACTACGTCCGCCGCGGCGTCGAGGCCGGCGCCCGCCTGCGCGTGGGCGGGCACTGGGGCGGCGAGGAGCACAAGGACGGCTTCTTCTACGCCCCCACCGTGCTGGACCGCTGCGACCGGGACAACCCCGCCGTCATCGAGGAGGGCTTCGGCCCGGTGATCACCGTGGAGACGTTCTCCACCGAGGCCGAGGCCATCGAGATCGCCAACCACACCGAGTACGGCCTCGCCGGGGCCGTGTGGAGCTCCGACGCCGGCACCTGCCAGCGCGTCTCCCGCGCCCTGCGCCACGGCACCGTGTGGATCAACGACTACCACCCCTACCTCCCCCAGGCCGAGTGGGGCGGCTTCAAGGCCTCCGGCATCGGCCGCGAGCTCGGCCCCACCGGGCTGGGCGAGTACGTGGAGCACAAGCACATCTACCAGAACACCGAGCCCGCGGTGACCGGCTGGTTCGCCGACCGCCGCTGAGCCCCCTCCCCGTGGGCGCGGGGTCAGCCCCCGCGCCCACCCGTGACCACCGAAAGGACCCCCGGATCGTGACCACCACCACCCCCGACGCCTCGACCCCGCAGCCCGACACGCCCGTCTACGACTACATCGTGGTCGGCGGCGGCTCCTCCGGCGCCGCCCTCGCGGCCCGCCTGTCCGAGGACCCCCAGATCACCGTCGCCCTGCTGGAGGCCGGCCCCACCGACGTGGACCTGGACGAGGTCCTCGAGCTGCGCCGGTGGCCCGAGCTGCTCGAGTCCGGCCTGGACTGGGACTACCCCATCGAGCCGCAGGAGAACGGCAACTCCTTCATGCGCCACTCCCGGGCCAAGGTGCTCGGCGGCTGCTCCTCCCACAACTCCTGCATCGCGTTCTGGCCTCCCCGCGAGGACCTGGACCAGTGGGAGGCGATGGGCGCCACCGGCTGGGGCGCCGAGCACACCCTGCCGCTGGTGAAGAAGCTCGAGAACAACCGGGCCGAGGGCGATCACCACGGCCACGACGGCCCCGTCGAGCTGATGGACGTGCCCGCCGAGGACCCGGCCGGCGTCGCCCTGCTCGAGGCCGCCGCCGAGGCCGGCATCCCGACGACGACGTTCAACACCGGCGAGACCGTCGTGAAGGGCGCCAACTGGTTCCAGATCAACCGCAAGCAGGACGGCACCCGCGCGTCGTCGTCGGTGTCCTATCTCCACCCGATCCTCGACCGCGAGAACCTGGACATCCTCACGGACCACTGGGTGAGCGAGGTGCTCGTCGACGAGGACCGCCGTGCCTACGGCGTCCGTCACGTCGCGGACCGGCACGGCCGGCAGGCCGAGATCCACGCCCGCGCCGAGGTTATCCTCTCCGCCGGGGCGATCGACACGCCCAAGCTGCTGATGCTCTCCGGGATCGGCCCCGCCGAGCACCTGGCCGAGCACGGTCTCGACGTGCGCGTGGACGCCCCCGGTGTCGGCTCCAACCTGCAGGACCACCCCGAGGCGGTCATCTCCTGGGAGTCCAAGCAGCCCATGTACCGCGACGCCACGCAGTACTGGGAGATCGGGATCTTCTCGCCCACCAAGGAGGGGCTGGACCGCCCCGACCTGATGATGCACTACGGCTCCGTGCCGTTCGACATGCACACCTACCGGCAGGGATACCCGACGGCGGACGAGACGTTCTGCCTGACCCCCAACGTCACCCACGCCAAGTCCCGCGGCACCGTGCGCCTGCGCTCCAACGACTACCGGGACAAGCCGGCCGTGGACCCGCGCTACTTCACCGACCCGGAGGGCCACGACATGGCCGTCGCGGTCGCCGGCATCCGGCTGGCCCGGGAGATCGTCTCCCAGCCGGCGATGGCGGAGTGGGCCGGCCGCGAGCTCGCCCCGGGCGTGGACGTGCAGACCGATGAGGAGATCGCCGACTACGTGCGCCGCACCCACAACACCGTGTACCACCCGGTGGGCTCGGTGCGCATGGGCGCCGACGACGACGCCATGAGCCCCCTGGACGCCCGCCTGCGCGTCAAGGGCGTGACGGGTCTGCGCGTGGCCGACGCCTCCGTGATGCCCGAGCACGTGACCGTGAACCCCAACATCACGTGCTTCATGATCGGCGAGAAGGCAGCGCAGCTGATCCTGGCCGACCGCGCCTGACCACCACGCAGATGCGGCGGGCCCCCGGTGGGGGCCCGCCGCATCTGCGTTCGGGGGACGGGCCGCGCGCCGGTCACGCCGGCCGCGGCTCCGTCAGAGGACGATCACTCGCCGGAGGCCTCGGCGGCGGAGCCCTCCACGGTCTCCGCGGCCACCGGGGCGGCGCCGCCGTGGGTGACGGAGATCTTGCGGGGCTTGGCCTGCTCCGCCACCGGGATGGTGAGGGTCAGGACGCCGTCGCTGTAGTCGGCCTGGATGCGGTCGAGGGCCAGGCCCTCGCCCAGGGTGAGCTGGCGGGCGAAGGTGCCGGCGGAACGCTCACGGGTGAGCCAGCGGCGGTCCTCGCGGGCCGGGGCCTCCTTGCGCTCGGCACGGACGGTGAGCGTGCGCTCCTCCACGTCCACGTCGATGGAGGCCGGGTCGACGCCGGGCAGCTCGACCTCGGCGACGAAGGCGTCGCCCTCGCGGTACAGGTTCATGGGCATGGACGCGGTGCCGGTCGCGCGGGTCGTCAGACCGTTCACCAGGCGCTCCATCTCACGGAAGGGACGCTCCATCTCACGGAACGGATCGATGGGACGGGCCATGTCGGTTCACTCTCCTCGGGAGTCGGGTGGGCGCCGCTGACACCGCGGCGTCTGATCACCACAACAGCACGCCCGGCGAACCTATTCCAGAAATCTTCGTGAACTCCGCTCAACTTTCTGAGGGACGGCCCGCCCGCGACGGCGCGGCCCCACCCATGACATTCGTCATGGCGCATTCCTGACGTCTGCCGCTCCCGCGGGGCGCGCCCCGCGACGAGGCTGGAGCCATGAGCAACGCACCCGCACTCGCAACCCGGGGACTCACCCGCCGTTTCGGACCGGTCCGGGCCGTGGACGGCGTGGACCTCACCGTCCCCGCCGGCGAAGTCCTCGCCCTCCTCGGGCCCAACGGCGCCGGCAAGACCACGCTGCTGGACATGGCCCTGGGCTTCAGCCCGCCCTCGGACGGCACGGTCAGCGTCCTCGGCTCCGACCCCGTCGCCGCCGTCCGCCAGGGCCGGGTGGGCGCGGTGCTGCAGACGGGCGGCCTGCTGGAGGACCTGAGCGTCCGCGAGACCGTGGCCATGGTGGCCGGCTGCCACCGCCGCCACATCGGCGTGCCCGCCGCCCTCGAGCGCGCCGGCCTCACCGGGCTGGCCGGCCGCCGGGTGAAGAAGTGCTCCGGAGGCGAGCGCCAGCGGCTGCGCTTCGCCCTGGCCCTGCTCACCGACCCCGAGCTGCTGATCCTGGACGAGCCCACCGCGGGCATGGACGTCCGCGCCCGCCACGACTTCTGGGACACCATGCACGCCGAGGCGGACCGGGGCCGCACCATCGTGTTCGCCACCCACTTCCTCCCCGAGGCCGAGGACTTCGCGGACCGGATCGTCCTGATGCGCGAGGGCCGGATCCACGCAGACGGCACGCCCGCCGAGCTCGCCACCGGCGGGTCCGTCACTCTCACGGGCCGCTGGACCGGCGGCGGAGGCGATCCGGACGCGCCCGCCCGCCTCGCCGCCGCCCTGGGCCTGCCGCAGGACGCCGTCCAGCTCGAACCACAGCACCTCTCCCCCGGCCGCCTGCGCGTGCGCGTCCCCGCCGGGGGCCGGGTCACCGGCGACGACGTCGCCCGCCACCTGCTGGACGAGCGCCTCGTCGAGGACCTGGCGATCACCCACGCCTCCCTCGACGACGTGTTCCTCTCCCTGACCGACGCCGGCCAGCCGGCACCCTCCGAGCCGCAGGAGTCCCTCGCATGAGCACGACCATCACCGCCCCCGGCCGCCTGTTCGGCTATGCACGCCGCGAGTTCGTCCGCAACGTGCGGATGATCGAGGGCTCGTTCTTCATCGTCGTCCTCCCCGTGGCGCTCTACCTCATGTTCGGCGCGCTCTCCGACTGGGGAGACCTCCCCGTCGGCCACGGGAACGTGTCCGCGTACACCATGACCGGCATGGCCGTGTACGGGGCGGTCATGGCCACCACCTCGATCGCCGGCTCGGCCGCCGTCGAGCGCCGGTCCGGCTGGGGCCGCCAGCTCTCCCTGACCGCGCTCACCCCGGGCGCCTACCTCGCCGGCAAGTGCCTCGTGGCCCTGGCCATGGCCGCCCTGCCCGTGCTCGCCGTGCTCGCCGCAGGCGCGCTCACGGGCGCGGAGCTCGACGGCCCGCTGCGCTGGCTCACGACGGGCGCCCTCGCCCTGGTGTCCTCGCTGCCGTTCGCGCTGTTCGGCCTGGCGGCCGCCCTGCTCTTCCGTTCGGAGGCCGCCGTGTCCGCGGCGTCGGGCATCCTGGTGATGTTCGGCTTCCTCGGGAACCTCTTCATCCCGCTCTCGGGGATCATGCTGGACATCGGGCGCTTCACTCCGGTGTACGGGGCCGGCGCCCTCGCCCGGTGGCCGCAGATGGAGGGAGAGAGGGCACCGATGGGAACGGAACCCGCCGCCGCGGATCCGCTGTGGCTGCCGCTCGTGAACCTGCTGGCCTGGACGGCCGTGTTCGCGGTGGTCTGCCTGCTCGCCTCCCGCTCCCGGACGGCCCGCGCATGAGCCCCGCCGGCGGATCCCCGGCGCCGGCCCGCCCGACGGTCGGCGCGGCGGAGCACGACCCCGCCGTCCTGCCGCTGCACCTGTGGCCGTCCACGCTGGGGTTCGCCGGGGTGTGGCTCATCAGCTTCGGCTTCGTCCTCGTCGAGCTCCTCCGCCGGGCGTTCACTCCCGGGGACGGGCGGGGCGAGGCGATCCTGGGGGTGGCGGCCATCGTGGTCTTCATGCTCGTCTACCTGGCAGCGTTCGTGGTGCCGCGCCCGGTGCGCGCGTGGCCGGCCTGGGCCAACGCGGTCCTCACCTGGCTCGTGCTCGCCGGGTGCCTGGCCGTGCTGACCCGGATCCTGGGCGTCCACGCCCTGCTCTACTCCCCCTTCCTCGTGGCCACGTGGCTCTTCCCCCACCGGCTGCGCGTGGGCCTGATCGGCGCCGGGGCCACGATGGCCGCGGCGCTGGCGACCGGGCTGCTGTTCTTCCCCGACGATCCGGCCCTGCCCGTCGTGCTGGGCAACCTCGCCGTCCTCCTGGTGGTGCTGGTGGGCATGCGCCTGGCGATTGCCCGGGACGACCGGGTCGTGGAGATGACGCATGAACTCGACCTCGCCGGCCAGCGGGAGCGGCTCGGTCGGGATCTGCACGACATCCTGGGCCACTCCCTGACCACCATCAACGTCAAGACCCAGCTCGTGCACCGGCTGATCGACACGGACCCCGCCCGGGCCAAGGAGGAGGCCGCCGAGGTGATCACCCTGTCCCGCACGGCCCTCGCCGAGGCGCGGGCCGCCGTCGCCGAGCTCGCCGCCCCGGAGCTGGGCGGGCAGCTCTCCCTCTCCGTGGGGGCGCTGCGGGACGCCGGGATGGCCGTCGAGGCCCCGCCGCCCGGCGCGGTCACCGAGGTGCCGGAGCGTCGCCGCGCCCTGGCCGCCTGGATCGTGCGCGAGGCCGTGACCAACGTGCTCCGCCACGCCGGGGCCCGCCGGGTGCGCATCAGCCTGGACACCCACCACGTGGCGGTGCTCGACGACGGCGACGGGCTGCCGGCCTCCATCGCGGCGGGCGTGGGCCCCCGCACCCTCGCCGAGCGGGCGGCCGCGGAGGGCGCACGCCTCGAGGTGGGGCCGGGGCTCGGCGGGGCCGGCACCGGCGTGGCCGTGCACTGGGGCAGGAGCACGTTGGAGGCCGCGCGCGGGGTGCTGCCCGCCGCCGAGGGCAGGATGGACGCATGAGTGAGTCAGCCGCCCCGGCCCCGTCCCCGGCGTCGCCGCCCTCGGCCGATCGCGGGCCCGGGGCTCCGCTGCGCCTGCTGCTGGCCGACGACCAGGCGCTCGTGCGCGGCGCCCTGGCCGCCCTCCTGGACACCGAGCCGGACCTGACCGTCGTCGCCCAGGCCGCCTCCGGGGACGAGGTGGCGGACGCGGTCGAGGCCCATGACGTGGACGTCGCGCTGCTGGACATCGAGATGCCCGGAGTGGACGGGCTCGAGGCCCTGCGCCGGATCCGGGACCGCGGCCTGGACTGCGCCGTGCTGATGGTGACGACCTTCGGCCGCCCCGGCTACCTGGAGCGGGCCCTGGCCGCCGGGGCCCGGGGATTCGTGGTCAAGGACACCCCGGCTGAGCAGCTCGCCGACGCCGTGCGTGCGGTGGCCCGCGGTGAGCGCGTGGTGGATCCCTCGCTCGCGGTGGACACCCTCGCGGCGGGGCCGAGCCCGCTGACCCCGCGGGAGGTCGATGTGCTGCGCGAAGCGCTCACGGGGGCCTCCGTCCGGGCGATCGCCGGGCGCCTGCATCTCTCGGCGGGCACGGTGCGCAACCATCTGAGCGCGGCGATCGGCAAGACGGCCACCAGCACGCGCGGCGAGGCCGCGACGGTCGCGCGCGACCGCGGATGGCTGTAGGGGCGGCTCAGCGGAGGCGCTCAGGTGAGATGCGCGAGCGCCGCACGGAACGCGGCCTCCGCCGTGTCGCCGTACGGCACGAACAGCACCTCGTCCACGGTGCCGCCCACCTCGTCCGCCATCGCGTGGCAGGTCTCGACGGCGATCCGCGCCGCGTCCTCCATGGGCCAGCCGTAGATCCCCGCGGAGATCGCAGGGAACGCGACCGTCCGGGCGCCGAGCCCGGCCGCCACCTTCAGGGACTCGCGGTAGCACGAGGCGAGGGTGTCGGACTTGTCGATCGTCTTGGCCCACACCGGGCCCACGGTGTGGATGACCCAGCGCGCGGGCAGGCGCCCCGCCGTCGTCGCCACGGCCTGCCCGGCGGGCAGCCCCTCCGGCAGGTCGGTCTCGCGCAGGCGGCGGCACTCGGCCAGGATCTCGGGACCGCCGCGCCGATGGATCGCGCCGTCCACGCCTCCGCCGCCGAGCAGGGTGGCGTTGGCGGCGTTGACGACGGCGTCCGCGTGGGTGGCCGTGATGTCCCCGGGGGCGATGGTGAGCTGCATGGGTTCACGCTAGGCGCGGGTGGGCGCCGTCGGACAGGGCCGGTAGCCTCGGCCCCATGAGCACCCCGACGCCCACCGGACCGACCCCCACGCCTCCCGGCGGCGAGCTGCTGCCGCTGATCAGCCTCGCGGTGGAGCACGTGTTCGACACGCTCGGCCGGCAGTCCGTGTTCGCCCCCACGATCCTCGCGGTCACCGCCGACGGCCAGCGCGGCATGTGGGAGCACCCGGACCTCGAACCCGAGCAGGCGGCCGCCACGGTCGCGAAGATCAGCCCGCGCCCCACGCGGGCGGTGGCCGTGTTCGACGGCGAGATCGAGACGGCGGACGGACCCCGCCCGGCCGTCGCGGTGGAGGCCTTCGACGCCGCCGCCCTGGCCTCGACCCGCATGGTCTTCCCCTATCTGCCCGGCGTTGCCGCGGCGGGCATCGCCGCCCGCGTCGACGGCGACCCGCAGGTGGTGGCCAACGGCCCCAACCCGCTCTTCGGCTGAGCCGCCCGCCACGACGACGGCGCGCCGCCGCCTCACCTGTCCCTGCGGCCTGCGAAGGTGGGGGCATGGAGATCCTCAGCCTGCTGCTCGCCCTCATCCTCGGACTCGTGCTGGGCGCCCTGGTGGGCGCGTGGCTCATGTGGCGCCGGGCGGCCGGCGGCGGTGAAGAGGCCCGCCGGGCCCAGGCCGAGCTGGCCGCGCTGCGCACCGAGCACCAGGGGGCGCGAGAGGAGCTCGCGGCCGCCCGGGCGGAGCAGCGCGCGCTCACGGCCGCGCGCGCCGAGGACGCCGAACGCCAACGCGCGGAGTCCCAGGTGATGTCCACGCTCGCCCCGCTGGGCCAGCGGCTGGCGGCGCTCCAGGAGCAGGTGAGCGTGCTGGAACGGGATCGGGCGTCCCAGTTCGGCCGGCTCGGGGAGCAGCTCCGCGCCGCCGCGGCCACCGACCGTGACCTGCTGAACCAGACCACGTCGCTCATGGCCACCCTCAAGTCCACCTCCGCGCGGGGCCACTGGGGCGAGGCGCAGCTGCGGCGGGTCGTGGAGGCGGCGGGCATGCTCCACCACGTGGACTTCACGGAGCAGGCCACGCTGTCCGGCAAGGACGGCGAGCGCCTCCGCCCGGACCTCGTGGTGTCCTTGCCCGGCGGCAAGGCCATGGCCGTGGACGCCAAGGCCCCCATCGGGGACGCGCTGGCCGCCGAGGCCCTCGCGGACGAGCCCGGCGAGGAGGCGTACGAGCGGCGCCAGGCGCTGGCCGCCCAGCACGCCGCGGCCGTGCGCCGCCACGTGGACCAGCTCTCGGCGAAGTCCTACTGGGCCGGCCTCGAGCACTCCCCCGAGCTGGTCCTGTGCTTCCTGCCCGCCGAGTCGCTCCTGGCCGCGGCCCTGGACGCGGACCCCGGACTGCTGGACCACGCGTTCTCCCGGAACGTCGCGCTCGTCGCCCCCGTCTCCCTCCTGACCGCCCTGAAGTCCGTGGCCTACGCCTGGCGGCAGGACACCCTGGCCGAGAACGCCCACACCGTGGTGGCCAGCGCGAAGGACCTCTACGAACGCCTCGGCACGCTCGGCACCCACCTGGACCGCATGGGCGGCTCCCTCAAGACCGCCGTGGACCGCTACAACCAGCTCGTCGGCAACGTCGAGTCGCGCGTGCTCCCCGCCGCCCGGCGCCTCCGCGACGCCGACCCGGGCCTGGCCCCCACGCCGGACATCCGCACGCTCGAGTCCGCGCCCCGACCCCTGGCCGCCCCGGAACTGGTCGCGGGCGTGGAGGAGGACGAGCTGCGCCGTCGTCGGGCGGAGTCGGCGCGGGAGGCGTGAACGGGGCCGCACGGGGGGCCGGGCGGGTGGGCCGTCGCGGCCCCGACGTCGTCTTTCCGTGTCTCAGGTCACTTGCTATCGTGAAATTCACAGAGAATTGCCAGGCCGCGCCGAGGGCCTG
This sequence comes from Micrococcus sp. Alg238-R198, assembly GCF_900537135.1. Lineage (NCBI taxonomy): Bacteria > Bacillati > Actinomycetota > Actinomycetes > Micrococcales > Micrococcaceae > Micrococcus > Micrococcus sp. Alg238-R198. The sequence goes on along the minus strand of NZ_UNRH01000007.1, from coordinate 73,562 downwards.
ACCTGATGAGGAGGCCCCATGCAGTCCCGTCCGCTCCCCCCGCCGAGCAACGTCAACGAGCACGTCTCCCGCTTCGACCCCCGAGCGGCCGCCCAGGAGTTCGAGCACGAGCTCTCCCCGGGCATGCGTGACGAGCCGCTGCCCGGCGGCGAGAACGTCAAGCGCATCATCGGCCTCGTGGCCGGCCCCCTGCTCGCCGTCGCCCTGTTCCTGCTGATGCCGGGCGACCTCGGCGTCTGGCCCCGCCTCGTCGCCGCCACCGCCGTGCTCATGGCCGTGTGGTGGATGACCGAGGCCCTGCCCATCCCCGCCACCGCCCTGCTGCCGCTCGTCATCTTCCCGCTCGGCGTGCCCGCCGAGGAGTCCGACGGCGGCATCACCTTCGACGCCGTCGGCGCGAGCTACGGCAACAACATCATCTTCCTGTTCATGGGCGGCTTCATGCTCGCCCTGGCCATGCAGCGGTGGAACCTGCACCGGCGCATCGCGCTCGGCGTCCTGAAGTTCATGGGCGCCAGGACCGTGAACCTCGTCCTGGGCTTCATGATCGCCACCGGGTTCATCTCCATGTGGGTGTCCAACACCGCCACCGCCGTGATGATGCTCCCCATCGGCGTGTCCATCCTCGTGCTCGTCCAGCGCTACGGCACGGACGGCGCCCTGACTGCGGACGAGGGAGCGGACCAGGTCGACCGCCCCGCCGCGCCCGCATCCGCGGCCGGCGAGGCCCCCACGCAGGCCGAGATCCGCTCCCTCACGAAGTCGAACTTCGGCACCGCGCTCATGCTCGGCATCGCGTACGCCGCGTCCATCGGCTCGCTCGGCACCATCATCGGCACCCCGCCCAACACCCTGCTCGCGGGCCACATGGCCGCCGAGCACGGCGTGCAGATCGGCTTCGGCCAGTGGATGCTGGTCGGCGTGCCGATCGCCGTCGTGCTGCTCTTCGCGTGCTGGTTCCTGCTCACCCGCGTGCTGTTCCGCCCGGAGATCGACGAGGTCCCCGGCGGCCGCGACCTGATCGCCACCGAGCTGGCCCGCCTCGGCCGCATGAGCGCCCCCGAGGCCAAGGTCCTCGCCGTCTTCGTCCTCGCCGCGCTGGCCTGGATCACCGTGCCGCTGATCTCCGAGTACGTCCTGGGCCTGGAGTCCCCGCTGCTCTCGGACGCGGCCATCGCCATGGTCGTCGGACTCATCCTGTTCCTCCTGCCGGCCGGCGGCGGGGCCGGGCGCGGCGTGCGCCTGCTCGACTGGGAGGCCGCGAAGGAGCTGCCGTGGGGCGTGCTCCTGCTGTTCGGCGGCGGCCTGGCCCTGTCCGGTCAGTTCTCTAAGTCGGGCCTGTCCACGTGGCTCGGTGAGCAGGTCAAGGGCCTCGGCGACATCCCCGTGTGGGTGCTCGTGGTGATCGCCGCCGTCGGCATCCTGCTGCTGACGGAGATGACCTCGAACACGGCCACCGCGGCCACGTTCCTGCCCGTCGCCTCCGGCGTGGCCCTGGGCACCGGCGTCCCCCCGCTCATGCTGGCCGCGCCCGTCGCCCTCGCCGCGACCTGCGCGTTCATGCTGCCCGTGGCCACCCCGCCGAACGCCATCGCGTACGGCTCCGGCTACGTGACCATCGGCCAGATGGTGAAGGGCGGCGTGTGGCTGAACATCATCGCCGTCGTGCTGATCTCCATCGCGTCGATGACCCTGCTCGTCTGGGTCTTCGGGCTCTGAGTCCCTGACCACCCGCCGGCCCGGAACGCCGAGGCCCGGCACGCCGAGGCCCGCAGACTCGCCGCTACGCCGGCGTCGCGACGGCGAGTCTGCGGGCCTCAGCGAGGTGACGAGGGGCGCCCGGCTCAGGCCTCGGCGGCGCGGCGGCGTCCGCCGAGGGCGCGCCCGTCGTCGCCCACGCGCTTCATCTCGGCGCGCAGCTCCTTGGGCAGGGAGAAGATGATGTCTTCCTCGGCGGTCACCACCTCGTCCACCTGCCCGTAGCCGTACTCGGCCAGCAGCGCGAGCACCTCCTGGACCAGCACCTCGGGCACGGACGCGCCCGAGGACAGGCCCACGGTGGCCACGCCCTCGAACCAGGACTCGTCCACCTGGTTGGCGAAGTCCACGCGCTCGGCGCGGGAGGCCCCGTACTCCGCGGCGACCTCCTTGAGGCGCACCGAGTTCGAGGAGTTCGCCGAGCCCACGATGATCACCAGGTCGCACTCCGGCGAGATCGACTTGATGGCCGCCTGCCGGTTGGAGGTGGCGTAGCAGATGTCGTCCGAGGGCGGGTCCTGCAGGTGAGGGAACCGCTCGCGCAGCACGGAGACGATCTCGAGGGTCTCGTCCACGGAGAGCGTGGTCTGGGAGAGCCAGATCAGGTTGTCCGGGTCCTCCACCTGGACGGTGCGGGCCTCGGCCACGTCGTTGATCACCGTGGTGTGCTCGGGCGCCTCGCCGAACGTGCCCTCGACCTCCTCGTGACCGTCGTGGCCGATCAACAGGATCCGCTTGTCCTGCTTGGCGAAGCGCACGGCCTCGCGGTGCACCTTGGTCACGAGCGGGCACGTGGCGTCGATGGTGCGCAGGTTGCGCTGGGCGGCCTCCTCGACGACGGCCGGGGACACGCCGTGCGCGGAGAACACGGTCAGGGCGCCCTCGGGCACCTCGTCCAGCTCGTCGACGAACACCACACCGCGCTCGGTCAGGGTGTCCACGACGTGCCGGTTGTGGACGATCTCCTTGCGCACGTACACGGGGGCGCCGTGGTGCTCGAGGGCCTTCTCGACGGCGACGACGGCGCGGTCCACGCCGGCGCAGTAGCCACGGGGGGCGGCCAGCAGCACGCGCTTCTCACCGGACACGGGCGCGGCCGCCTCGACCTCCTCACGGGGACGACGAACGCGCGGGACCTGCGGCATCCCGAGGCCGACGGCGGACGGACGGGCGGAGACGGAGGGAGCGGACATGCCCTCCATGCTATCGGCCGGGGCGCAGACCGGGCCCGGGCTTCGCCGCGGGCTCAGCGCGACGTGACGTCGGCCGCGGTGTGGGAGCGGCCCACCACGGGGGAACCGTCCGCCGGGGCGGCACGGACCCGGCCACGCCGAGCGACCCACAGCTCCGCCAGGGCCAGCAGCAGGCCCGCGGCCAGCACGATCCAGCCCAGGGTGGTCAGGGTCTGGGGGTAGGGGGCGACGGCGGCTGCGAACGCCGGGCCCGCGGCCTCCTCCATCTGCTGGACGAACGCGACCACCCCCGGGGAGGCCCCCTCGGGCGCCGTGAGGTGGACCGCGTCCGGACCCAGACGGGCGCCGCCGATCAGCCCGCCGGCCAGGGCGACCACACCCGCCACGGCCACGGCGAGGCCCCGCCGCCGTCGGGGGGCGAGCAGCAGGGCCCCCACGAGCGCCAGCACGGAGGCGGCGGCGGCCCAGCGCCAGTGCGCGGAGGCGTCCACCCAGCGGTGCACAGTGGCCCGGTCCGTGCCGGCCAGGGCGTCGATGCGCGCGTTCATGCGCAGCGCGGTGCTGTCCCGCAGGTCCGCGGCGCGGTCGTACAGGGGCGCCAGCAGCGTGTCCGCGGCCCAGTCGCCGACGTCCGCGCCCACGATCCTCTCCAGCAGCCCCTGCGCGGGCAGGTCGAACCGGTCCTCGCGCAGGTCACGTTCGATGTCGCCCAGGGCGGCGGTGATCCCGGACTGCGCGACGGGACCGAACGGGATGGTCACGTCCGCGCCCGAGCCGGGCTCGTCCGCGCCCTGCGGGTCCTCGAGCTGGGCGAGCCAGGCGCGCCGGGCCTCGTCGGCGGTGTCGGACCAGCCCTGCACCACCTGCGGGTCGTCCGCCACGCGCTGGGCCAGCGGGCGCAGCAGGTCCTCGGCCGTCTGGGCCAGCGGGCCCGGCACCTGCTCGGGGATGGCGTCGTGCACGACGTCGTCGATCACGCCCGGCACGGCGGCGCGGACCTCGGGGTCCACGGCGACCTGCTCCGTCACCCCGCGCAGCAGCTCCGGGCGGTGCGTCGCCTCGTCGACGAGGGCGCCGGCCGTCGCGAGCACCGCCAGCAGGCCCGCCAGGGCCGCGACGAGGAGGCTGAGGGTGGTGCGCATGGGGTCCTTTCCGTTCCGTTCCGACCCCGTCGAGCGTACCGATCCTGGCCGGAGGTTCCCCGGTCTGAGCGCCCCGACCGGGTCGGCGGCGGGTCCGGGGGACGCCCGGGCGCCGTCTTGCGCGTCCGGCGAGGGCGGTACGGTGGGCCCGTGCCCGGGCGGACCGGGCACGGACAGGAGGGACCCGGATGGACCAGCCCGTGACCGAGGGCGCCTCGGCGGCGCCGGACGTGCCCGTCTCGGCACCCGCCCGCGCGGGCGAGACCTCCGCTGAGCGGCCGTGGCCCCTGCGCCGGCTCTCCGAGAACCTCAAGGCCCACATCGAGCGCGCCCCCGCCACGTGGATCGAGGGCCAGCTGATCGAGTTCAAGAACAACCGCGGCAACGTCTACATGACCATGCGGGACCTCGAGGAAGAGGTCTCCCTGCCGCTCACCGCCTGGCGGAACGTCGCCATGACCCTGGACGGGACCGTCCAGCAGGGCTCCCGCGTGGTGGCGCGCGTGAAGCCGAACTTCTGGCTCAAGGCCGGGCGGCTGTCCATGAACGTGCAGGAGATGCGCCCGGTCGGCCTCGGCGATCTGCTGGCCCGCGTGGAGCTGCTGCGCCGGGCCCTCGCCGAGGAGGGGCTGACCTCCCCCGCGCGCAAACGGCCGCTGCCCCTGCTCCCCCACCGGATCGGGCTCATCACCGGCCGTGACTCGGACGCGAAGAAGGACGTGCTGCGCAACACCCTGCTGCGCTGGCCCGCCGCCGAGTTCGAGATCCGTGAGGTCGCCGTGCAGGGCGCCGAGGCCCCGCGGCAGGTGGCCGCCGCGCTCGCCGAGCTCGACGCCGACCCGGCCGTGGACGTCATCGTCATCGCCCGCGGCGGCGGCGCGCTCGAGGAGGTCGTGCTCCCCTTCTCGGACGAGGCACTGGTGCGCGCCGTGGCGGCGGCGCGCACGCCCGTCGTGTCGGCGATCGGCCACGAGGCGGACCGCCCGGTCCTCGACGACGTCGCCGACCTGCGCGCCTCCACGCCCACGGACGCGGCCAAGCGGATCGTCCCGGACGCGGCCCAGGAGGCCGCGGGACTCGCCGACGCGCGCCTGCGGCTGGCCGCGGCCGTCGAGCGCCGCGTGCGCGCCGAGGCCGAGGGGCTCGCGGCCCTGCGCTCCCGACCCGTGCTGGCCCGCCCGCACGTGATGGTGGACACCCGGCAGGAGGAGACGGACCGGTGGCGCGAGCGCGGCCGGTCCGCCCTCGGCCACCGGCTCGTCCGCGAGGAGGACGCCCTCACGCAGCTGCGCGCCCGTGTCCGCGCCCTGTCCCCGCAGCGCACCCTGGACCGCGGCTACGCCGTGGTCCAACACGCCGGGCAGGTCGTGCGCGACGCGGGCCAGGTCGCCACGGACGACCGACTCGACATCCTCGTGGCGGCCGGGCGGATCGCCGCGGACGTCGTCGCGACGCATCGGACCACCCCGACCCCATCCCACGAGAGGACACGACCGGCATGAGTGAACAGGGCATGGAGCAGACGCAGGACGCGGGCCGCCCCAGCGGCGTGGAGGGCTTCACCTCCGCGGACGTCTCGGACGTGGCCCGGATGAGCTACGAGCAGGCGCGTGCCGAGCTGGTGGAGACCGTGGGGAGGCTGGAGGCCGGTGGCGCCGGCCTCGAGGAGTCCCTGGCCCTGTGGGAGCGCGGGGAGGCGCTGGCCGACCGCTGCCAGGCCTGGCTCGACGGCGCCCGCGCCCGCCTCGACCAGGTGCGCGGCGAGGCCGCCCCCGACGCCGACTGACCCCGCCCCCGCTTTCGTTCGGAAAACGGCGGCCTCCGCGGCGCTTTCGGTCGAGAAACGGCGGCCTCCGCGGCGCTTTCGTTCGAGAAACGGCGGGGGCGGGGGCCAACGGCCCCCGCCCCACGCGGCTTGCTCCCGACGTCGGTCAGGCGGTCTGATCCTCGTGCTTGCCCTCGCCCAGCTCCTCCACGAGCTTGGCGTTGAAGGCGTCGAGGTCGTCCGGGGTGCGCGAGGTGGTCAGCCCGCTGTCCACGACGACCTCCTCGTCCACCCACTGGGCGCCCGCGTTCTTCAGGTCAGACTCCAGGGACGCGTAGCTGGTCAGACGGCGGCCGTCCACGACGCCGGCCTCGATCAGGGTCCACGGGGCGTGGCAGATGGCCGCCACCGGCTTGTGCTGCTCGAAGAAGGCACGCACGAATGCCTGGGCGTCCGTGTCGATGCGCAGGGCGTCCGCGTTCAGGGTGCCGCCCGGCATCACGAGGCCGTGGAAGTCCTCGGCCTTGGCGTCCTTCACCGTGGTGTTCACCTCGAAGGACTCGCCGTGCTCCCAGTCGGACTTCATCGCGGTGATGGTGCCGGACTTCGGGGAGACGAGCACGGGGGTCGCACCCGCGGCGATCACGGCCTCCCACGGGGAGGTCAGCTCGACCTGCTCGACACCGTCGGTCGCGAGGAACGCGACGGTCTTGCCGGACAGCGGGGCGTTCTGGACAGCGTTCTCAGTCATGAGTGCACCTTTCGGATCGGGTCCGGCGCGCCTCTGCGGCGCCCGGTGTTCCTCCATCCACTCACCGCGGCCCCGGGCTTGGCAAGGTCCGACCACCACTGCCCCGCCCACCGCGACGACGGCGGCGCTCAGCCCGCCAGCAGGCGACGGCGGGCCGCCGCGACGTCGAAGTCGGCCTCCGGCCAGTCCAGCCCCATCCCCTGCAGGGTCTCGATGATCAGCTGCTGCACCGCCAGCCGCGCGAACCACTTGCGGTCCGCCGGCACGATGAACCACGGCGCGTCCTCGGTGTCCGTCCGCTCGATCGCGATCCGGTACGCGTCCGTGTACTGGTCCCAGTACGCGCGGTCGTCGAGGTCGCCCTCGCTGAACTTCCAGTGCTTCGTGGGGTCGTCCAGGCGGGCCAGCAGGCGCTCGGCCTGCTCCTCCGGCGAGATCCGCAGCATCACCTTGACGATCCGCGTCCCCGCGGCGCGCACGGCCGCCTCGAACTCGCGGATCGCCCCGTAGCGCTCCTCCACCTCGGCCAGCGGGGAGAGCCCGCGCACGCGGTGCACGAGCACGTCCTCGTAGTGCGAGCGGTCGAACACGGAGACCAGGCCGGGCCGCGGCAGATGCGGTCGGATGCGCCACAGGAAGTCGTGGGCGCGCTCCTCCGGGGTCGGCACCTTGAACGCGTGCAGGTGGACGCCCTGCGGGTCCATCGCCCCGATCACGTGGCGCATGATCCCGCCCTTGCCGGCGGTGTCCATGCCCTGCAGGATCACCAGCAGGGACGGCACCTCTCCCACGGGCGCGTCGCGCACCGACTGGGCGAACAGCAGCTCCTGCAGGTCGGCGAGCGCCCGGCCGCGCGCGGCCAGGTCCTTCTTGCCCTTCGCCTTGTCCCCGCCGTAGCCGGGCGTCGCGGCGGCGTCGACGTCGGCCGGGCCCCGGACCTCGTCCCCGCGGCGGGCGGCGAACAGCTCCCGCGCGGGGGCGTCGAAGACGCCGTCGTCGTCGGTGGCGCGGGCGGGCCGGCCCGCCGCGGTGGCCGGGGTGTCAGCCATGGCGCTCCCTCCAGTCCTCGAGGAAGTCCTCGAGGCGGTCCAGGGCCACGCTCAGGTCCTTCACGCTGGGCAGCGTGACGAGCCGGAAGTGGTCGCTGTGCGGGTAGTTGAACGCCCCGCCGTGCGAGACGAGGATCTTCTTCGCCCGCAGCAGCTCGATGACGAACGCCTCGTCGTCGTCGATCGCGTAGACCTCCGGGTCCAGCCGCGGGAACAGGTAGAGGGCGCCGTGAGCCGGCTGCACGGACACGCCGGGGATGGCGTTCAGGCGGTCCTGGGCGAGGTTGCGCTGCTCGAGCAGTCGACCGCCGGGCAGGACGAGGTCGTTGATGGACTGGTAGCCGCCCAGTGCCACCTGGATGGCGTGCTGCGCCGGCACGTTGGCGCACATCCGCATGTTGGCCAGCAGGGTCAGGCCCTCGAGGAAGTCGGCGGCCCGGTGCTTCGGCCCGGACACGGCCACCCAGCCGGAGCGGTAGCCCGCCACCCGGTACGCCTTGGACAGGCCGGAGAACGTCAGGGTGAGCACGTCGTCGGACAGGCCGGCGGCGTTGATGTGGCGGGCGCCGTCGTAGGTGATCTTCTCGTAGATCTCATCCGCCATGAGGACGAGGTTGTGGCGGCGGGCCACGTCCACGATGCCCTGCAGCACGGCGCGGGAGTAGACCGCGCCGGTGGGGTTGTTCGGGTTGATCAGGACGATGCCCTTGGTGCGCTCCGTGATGAGGGACTCGATGTGCTCGAGATCGGGCTCCCAGCCCTCCTCCTCGACGCAGCGGTAGTGCACCGCCCGGCCCCCGGCCAGGGTGGTGGCGCCGGTCCACAGCGGGTAGTCGGGCGAGGGGACGAGGATCTCGTCGCCGTCGTCGACCAGGGCCTGCAGGACCATCGTGATCATCTCGGACACGCCGTTGCCGATGAACACGTCGTCCACGCCGATGTCCCGGATGCCCCGGGACTCGTAGTACTGCGAGACGGCGGTGCGCGCCGAGTAGATGCCCTTGGAGTCCGAGTAGCCCTGCGCGTGCGGTAGGTGCTGGTGCATCGCCGCCAGGACGGCGTCCGGCGCCTCGAAGCCGAACGGGGCCGGATTGCCGATGTTCAGCCTCATGATCCGGTGGCCCGCGGCCTCCATCCGCTGCGCCTCCTCCAGAATGGGGCCGCGCACGTCGTAGCGGACGTTCAGCAGCTTGGCGGACTGGCGGATCTGGCGGGGATGCGGGGTCGGCATGCCCCCATCATGGCACCCCCCGGGCGGTGTGCATCACAGTCGCGGTCGTGCGACGCGGGCCGGCACCCCTCCCCCGTGCGGGCTCAGAACCAGGAGCCGCGGGGCACGAACCAGTCCTCGGGCGCGTCCTCCAGGCCGTGGTCCACCAGCCAGTACTGCGCGGCCTCGGCGACCGGAAGCGGGTCGTCGCCCGTGGTGAGCCGTTCGAGCTCGCGCAGGCCGTCGCCGTCGAGGGCGGACATCACCTCGGCGATGCGCCGTTCGGCGTCGTCGTCCAGCGTCGCGGCGGAGCCGACGGCGGTCAGCCGCCCCTCCGGGAGCACGCGGCCGTCGTCCTCGAGCGGGACGAGCGTGCTCGCGTCGATCTCCGGATCCGTGCCGGTCAGCAGCGCGACCTGGGCCTCGTCCGCGACGACGGCGGCGGTCGGGTCCTCGGTGTCGGCCAGCCAGGTCTCGGGGCGGCAGCCGGCGAGCCGGTCCAGGCGGGTGCGCAGGGCCGCGTCCGCGTCCGCCGCGGCGGTCAGGGCCGGGGGTGCGACGGCGGTGAGCGACTCGCACCGGCCGTTGAGGTCCGTGATCGACTCGAGCTCGAGCCGGGCCGCGGTGGTCTGGGTGACGGCCGCGGTCAGGCGCAGCACGCCCGCCGACGAGGACAGCGCCGTCGGGGCCTCGGCCTGCGGCGTCCCCGCCGCGGCCGTCTCCTCGGCGAGCAGCGTCTCCAGGACGCGCCCGGCCGCCGGGGCGTCGGCCGCGGGGTCGCCGACGGGCAGCGGGGTGGGGCTCGGGGCGGCGGTCGAGGCGGTGGCCGAGGGGGTGGGCACGGCGTCCGCGGACGTGTCGGCCTCCGTCTCGGCCGGCGTCGACGACGGGGTCGACGTCGGCGTCGGCGGGGACGGCAGCGCCGCTGCGGGGTCGGCCGCGGCGGCCAGGGCCAGGGTGTCCACGACGGCGACCGTGTCCCCGCCGGCGGCGGACCACGCGGGCTGCTCCACGGCGACGCCGTCCTCGTCCGCCACAGCGTGGCCGTGCAGGCGCAGGTGACGGGCCAGGACCGCCGCGACGGCGGCCTCCAGGCCCTCGCTGTCGTACACGACCGTGATCGGGGTGCCTGACGCCGAGGGCGTCGGCGGGGCGTCCGCCTGCGGCGCGCACGCCCCCAGGGCCAGCGACAGCGCGAGGGCGGAGGCGGCGAGGGCCGTCGGGCGTCGGTGGGCGGGGCGGCTCACGTGGCCACCCCGGCACGGGCGAGCGCCTCGGTGACCCAGGAGGCGGTGCGCAGCCCGCTGAGCTCCGCGAGGTCGAACCAGCGTGCGTCCGTCGAGGATCCGCCGACCTCAGGGCGCAGGACGCCGCCCGTGATGCGGGCGGTGTAGAGGACCTGCACGGTGAGCAGGGGCAGCGGCTCGCCCCGCAGGCGCTTCTCCGCCGGGATCGTCCCGGTCGTGACGCCCAGCAGGCCCGTGAGCTCGGCGGTGTGGCCGGTCTCCTCCCAGACCTCGCGCAGGCACGCCTCCTCCGGGCTCTCGCCGAGCTCGATGCCGCCGCCGGGCAGCGTCCACTGCAGGAACTCGGGCCCCTGCCACGAGCTGAGCAGGACGCGGCCGCCGTCCACGATCAGGGCGTAGGCGCCGGCGCGCGTCTGGAACGGGCCGGCGGGGTGTGCTCCGGCGGCGTCTGGGGCGGCGGGGGTGGTGCTCATGGCTGCGGGCTCCTGGCGGCAGTGGGACGGCCCGCGGCGGGCGACGCTGCGGGCCCGGCCAGTCTACGAGCACCGCCCACCGCGAACAGCGGCACGGTCCACCGACCCGCGCCCTAGGCTGGAGGACCACCCGTCCCACCCCCGGAAGGAGCAGCGCCCGTGGACACCCCGCAGGACCCGCCCCGCCGGGACGGCCCCTCCGGCGGCCCCGTGGAGCCGGCCGTCGACGCCGCCCTGGACCGGGTGCGCGCCCTGCTCCGGCAGGCCCGCGGCACCGCGGCGCCCGACGCCCCGACCGCCCTGGACGCCCGAGGCTGGTGGGAGCTCTCCCTCGAGGCCGCGCTGCGCGACGAGCCCCGGGAGTCCGCCCGCCTCGCCGACTCCGGTCTCGCCGCGCTCGGGCCCGGCCAGGACGACGTCCGCCTCGCCCTGCTGCGGGCGCTCGCCGTCGCCGCGGGCCAGGTCGGGGACGAGGCCGCCCTGACCCGCTGGGTGGAGGCCCGGGCGGCGCTGCTGCGCCACCTCGGCCGGCCCCGGCAGGCCGAGCTCGAGTCCCAGCTCGGCGCCGCCCTCGTGCGCGACCCGGACACGGTCGAGGCGGCGGTGCTGGCCGGCGTCGTGGAGGACGAGCCGGGCGCTCCCGGCGAGGACCCCGGGGACACCGTCCTGCCCGAGGCCGCCCTGGCCCTGGCCGTGCACCGCGTGCACACCGGGGACCTGGACGCCGCGCTCGAGCTGGCCCGCCGCGTCATCGGCGTCCTGGGCGGGCTGCGCGCGACCGGTGCCCTGCTGCCCACCGGCTCGTGGTCCAGCGCGCATCTGCTGCTCGCCCGCCTGCACCTGTGGCGGGGCGAGCACGCCGAGGCGGACGCGGCGGCCGCCGTCGTCACCGCGCTGCCCGCCGCCCGGGCCGTCCTCGCCTCCGCCACCACGGTGCGGGCGATCGCCGCCCACGAGCTGGACCGTCCGACGGCGGCCCTCGACCTGGCGCTCGAGGCGGCGGAGCGGATGGCCTCGGTCGGGCTGCGGCGCGGCGCCGCCTCCGCGGCGGCTCTGGCCGGGCGCGTGGCCGGCGACCTCGGCGGGTACGAGGAGGTCGCCGTGGCCGCGTGGGAGCTGGCCTCCGTGCACGCGGAGAAGGCCGAGGCGCCGGAGGCCTCGAGCCTGAGCTACTGGTGGGCGCACCAGCTCGTGCTCGCCGGCCGCGCCGACGAGGCCGAGCCCCTGCTCGCCCGGCTGGTGCGCCGCGAGGCCACCCACGGCCGGGACGTCGAGCAGGCCCGTGCCCTCGTGGACCTCGGCCACGCCCACCACGACCAGGACCGCGCCGAGAACGCGCTGCCCCTGTGGCGGGAGGCGGCCGGCCTGTTCGAGGCCCACGGCCAGTGGGAGGACGCCGCGCGCACGCTCCTGGCCGCCGGCGCCCTCGTGAACCGCGAGCGCGACGAACGCACCCGGCCCTCCGCCCTCGACCTGTTCGAGCGGGCGGTCGCGGCCGCGCGCCAGGCGGTGGACGAGGACCCGGCGGTGCTGCCGGCCGCGCTGCACGCGCACGGGTACCTGCTGTGCGAGTCCGGCCAGGCGGAGGGCCTCGACCTCCTCGAGGAGGCGCTCGTCCTCGTGCGGGACGCCGGCGCCGACTGGCAGGTGGCCGACTACACGGACACCCGCGCCCGGGCCCTGTGGTCGCTCGAGCGGGGGCCGGAGGCGATCGCCACCGCACTGCAGGCCGCCGACCTGTTCACCGCCGCCGGGGACCGCGAGGGCGCCGCGCAGGCCGAGCTCTTCGCCGCCTACGTGGTGGCCGAGGACGGCAGCCCCGAGCAGGCCGCGACGCTCTTCCGCCTGGTGTGCGACTCCACCGACTCCACGCTCGTGCGCCTCGGCGCGCTCACGGGCCTGCACCAGTGCCTGTCCGCCCTCGGGGACCACGACGGCGCCGCGCGCGTCCGGGACGAGCTCGACGCGCTCCGCGAGGGGCTCGGCGCGGACTGACCGCCGCTCGAGGGGGTGGCCGCCGTCGCGGGTCAGAGGCCGACGCGGGCCAGGGCGGCGTCGGCGGCGGCCCGGCGGGCGGACCGCACGGCGCGGGGCGCGGTCGGCTGCGCCGCGAGGGCGGCGAGGACGGTCGCGACGCGGGCGGCCAGCGCCGTCTCGTCGACCTCGCTGCGGGCGTGGCGCCCGAACCGCTCGGCCACGGCGCGCAGCGCGGCGCCGCCGGCGCCGAGGTCGACGGCGCCCGCCTCGAGATGGGCGATCAGGACGGCCCAGTCGTCCACGCGGTGCCCCATGCCCAGGTCGTCGGCGTCCAGCACGCCGGTGATCCGCTCCCCCGCGGCGTCCACGTGCAGGTTCCCCGGGTGCAGGTCGCCGTGCACGGGCACGCGCGGGCCGGGGTCCCCGGCCGCGAGCGCCGCGCGGAGCCGGTCCGCCCGGGCGGCGGCCTCGTCCTGGGCCTCGGGGTCCAGCACGACGGCGGCCCACGTGGCGTGCTCGAGCAGGACGGCGGGTCCGCCGTCGTCCGCGTCGTCGCCCCCGGCCGCCCCGGCCGTGGGGCCCGCCGGGCCGGGGGGCTCCTCGGGCACCGGCGGCAGCCGGTCCAGCAGCGCGGCGACCCGCGCGGGGTCGAGCGCGGCGGCCTCGGGCCCGGCCAGCAGCGCCCGCCAGGGCAGGCCCGGCACGCTCGCGAGCGGGAGCACCCCGCGCTCCGGCGCCGCGAGGACGGCGGGCACCGGCACCCCGGCCGCCCCCGCCGCGGCCATGCGCCGGGCGACCCGTGGGGCGCGCGCGGGCGGGAGCACCTTCAGGAACGTGCGGGCCACGACGTCGCCGTCGCCGGTCGCCTCGACGGCCAGGACCGCCCGGTTCCGCGGCCGGTAGCCGCGCCACGTGAGGCGGGCCCGGCCCGGCGCCGTGCCGATCAGGGCCGCGAGCGCGTCCGGGTCGGCGGTCAGCGTGAGGCCCGGCAGGACGGGGTCGGCGGGGGCCCACCACCACAGGGTGCCGTCCTCCAGGATCCCGCGCTCGCCCGGGACGGGCGGGCACGTCGCGCCGGGGGCGGCGGGGTGCCGGGGGTCGCGGGCGAGGACGAGGGTGCGGGAGCGGACGCGGGCGTCGCCCGCGCGTCCGGTCATCACGTCCAGGTCCAGGACGCGCGCGAGCCGACGTCCCCGCTGCAGGTGCAGGGCGTCGGCTCGGGTGCGCAGCCAGCGCTCGCCCGACGCGCGGACGGCCTGGCGCGCGGCGGCTCGGTCGATGCTCACGGGCGCGGCCGCCCGGCGGGGCTCAGCAGGCCCGGCGCCGCGCCAGGACGTTGTCCAGGTCCAGGGCGGCGATGTCCTGCTCGGCGGCGGCGCTGATCTGATCGTCCGCCGTGCGCGCGGCGTCCTGGAGCCGGGTGTCCGCGCCGGTGGGGGCGGGGGTCTCGAGCGGCGCCGGCAGGGGGCGGGCCATCTCCGGGGCGTCCAGGTAGGTGGGGCGCGGCACCGCGGGGATGGTCACCGCACGGTCCGCTGCGGGGGCGGCGGCGGAGGCGGTCACCACCACGGGCTCGACCCGGGGTGCGGCGGGCGCGGCGGCCGGGCGCGGCGCCTCGGTCTCGAAGGCCAGCACGGTCTCCAGCACGCGGCGGTCCCGCTCAGGGTCCGCGGCCGGGGCCTGCCGCTCCTCGGCGGCCGGGGCGGCGGGGCGCTCCGGGACGACGACGGCGGCGGGCCGGGCGCGACGGGTGCGGTCGCGGACCGCGAGGGCCCGCAGGCCGGCCAGCCCGGCCACGGCGAACAGGAGCGACCAGCCGGCCAGGGCGAGCGTGCCCGCGCCGAACGCCGCGGCGAGACCGGCCACGAGGAACACGAGCAGGGCCACGAGGGCGGCGAGGAACAGCGCCGTGCGCCCCCACCGGATGTGCAGGCCGGTCCGGCCGCGGGCGGCGCGCGCCGCGTCGGCGGCGGCGCTCAGGCGGCCCGAGAACCGGGCGCTCAGGGCACGGACGGCGGGCGAGCTCTGCAGACGGTGCATGAAGGACCTCGGCATCGACGGGCGGGCGGGGGCGGACGCGAGACGATGGCGGCGCAGCACGAGCCGCCAGGCCAGGAAGGCCACGAGGGCCACGATGACCAGCGACGCGCTCACCCGGGCGTCGGCCAGCGCGTCGAGCGCGGCCCGCACGGCCCTCGTCGGCGCGGTGGTCTCGTCCATGCGGTCAGCCTAGCGCCGGGGGCGGACCGGCCCGGCCATCGCGGCGTGTCCGCACGCGGCGTGTCCCGCCGGGCCGCTCAGGGGCGCGGCCGGGTGGCCAGCCACCCGGCCAGCAGGCCGTCGGGGACCTCCTCGGCGGTCACCGCGAACGTCCGGTGGTCCCGCCAGGCGCCGTCCACGTGCAGGTACGCCCTGCGCAGGCCCTCGTCGCGCAGGCCGAGCTTCGCCACGACCCGCAGGCTGGCCGCGTTCTCCGGGCGGATGTTGACCTCGACCCGGTGCAGGCCGGCGCTGCGGAACGCCCAGTCCGTCGCCATGGCCACGGCCGTCGGCGTCAGCCCCCGGCCGGCCTCGCGACGGTCGATCCAGTAGCCGATCGAGCCGGAGAGCACCGAGCCGTACTGGATCCCGCCCAGGGACAGCAGCCCCACCAGGCGGTCCCGGTCCGGGCGGTCGTCGTCGAGGACCATGCCCCACGTGTAGGCGCTGCCGTCCCGGCCCTGGCGGCCGTGCCAGCGGACCATCTGCCCGAACGACGCCGGACCCGCGCCCGGCACGGGGCTCGTCGCATCCCACGGCGTCAGCCACTCGCGGTTGTGCGCCCGCTGCTCCTCCCACGCCTCCCGGTCCCGCCTCCGCAGCGGCCGCAGGGCGAGGGTGCCGTGCCGCAGGGTCACGGGCCAGGGGGAACGCTGCCAGGACATGGCGTCGATCCTATGCGCGGCCGGGCGCGGCACCGGTGCGGCGGGCATCATGGGGACATGCGCACTCCCCCTCCCGTGCCCGAGCCCGCCGCCACGGGCCCCGTCGCCGGCGTCGACGACGTCGTGGACGCCAAGGCCGCCCTGCGTGCGCGCCTGCGCACCGCCCGCCGCGACCGCTCCCCTGCGCGCCGCGCCGCCGAGTCCGCGGCCGCCGTCGAGCACCTGTGGGCGTGGCTGGGTCCGCGCGTGGCCGCGGCGACCGCGGACGGGACCGCCCCGGTGGTGGCCACCGTGCTGCCGATGGCCACCGAGCCGGACACCGGTGGGCTGCGCGCCCGCCTGCTGGCCGCGGGGGCGCGGGTGCTCGTCCCCGTGATCGAGCCGGAACGACGCCTGAGCTGGGCCTCCTGGCACCCGGGCGTCGCGACGGCGCGCGCCGCGAACGCCCCCGTGGACGAGCCCGTGGGCGAACGGCTCGGGACCGACGCGCTGGCGGCGGCGACCGCGGTGGTCATGCCGGCGCTCGCGGTGGCCGAGGACGGGATGCGCCTGGGCCAGGGCGGGGGCTACTACGACCGCTTCCTCGCCGAGCTGCCGCGGAGCGTGCCGACCGTGGCCCTCGTGTTCGAGGACGAGCTGCTGCCGGCAGGCGCCATCCCTGCCGAGCCCACGGACCGGCCCGTGGACGGCGTCGTCACCGCGGCCGGGATGCGCTGGGTCTGAGCCCGGCCCGCGGCGCGGAGTAGCATCGGGGGTCGGATCCCCCCAGAACCGCGCGCCCCGGCGCGCCCCGAGCGAGCTGGAGCTGAGCATGCCCACCTACGCCTACCGCTGCAAGGACTGCGGCCACGCCTTCGACGTCGTCCAGGCCTTCACCGACGACGCCCTCACCGAGTGCCCCGCGTGCGGCGGCGTCCTGCGCAAGCAGTACGGCTCGGTCGGCGTGAGCTTCAAGGGCTCCGGGTTCTACCGGACCGACTCGCGCTCCGGCACCGGGGGCACCGGCTCGGCCGGCGGATCGACCTCGGACTCGGCCGCCGGGTCCTCGACGTCGTCGACGTCGTCCTCGTCCTCCGCCGCCGCGGACTGACCCGGCCGCACCGGGCCGGCTCAGCCCCAGTGGGGCGGGCGCTGCTCGCGCAGCCAGCGGTCACGCTCGGCCTCGGCCGCACCGGTCTCGACCCCGGCCCTGTCCCCGGTCGGTGCGGTCGCCGGCGACGTCCCGGCCTGCCCGCTCAGCCGGGGCATCTCGGGCAGGCGCGGCTCGCGGCCGTCGGCGGCTGCCGGGCCGGTGCCCGGGGCGTCCGCCCGGCGCGGGCCGCGGCGGCGCGGCGCGCCGTCAGCGGACATCGTCGTCGGTCTCGTCCGTCTCGTCCGCCGGCTCCACGCCCAGCCGGTCGGCCAGCTCGCGGGCCACGGACTCCGGGTCCGCGAACACGTCGATCGCCCACAGGGTCCGGGGCTCCCAGCCGCGGGCCTCGAGCCCCTCGGGCAGGGTCCGCGAGCGCTGCCGCACCGTGAGGGCGCGGTACACCTCGCCGCCGTCGCCGGCCAGGGCCAGCGGACGGGGCGCCTCGTCCGCGCGCGGATCGAGCACGGCCAGGTCCATGACGCCGGCGTAGCGGGGCAGGACGCGGGCGCCGTGCTCCTCGAGCCGGTCGCGCAGATCGGCCAGCAGCGGATCGCCCACCGTGCCCACCGGGTCCGCGGCGTCGTCGCCCAGGTAGGCCTCGAGCAGCCGCAGGAACCAGAGGGCGCCGCCGTCGAGCCGGTCCTCGTCCAGGTCCGCGGCGCGCAGCGCGGAGACGAGGTGCAGGCGCCGGCGGGCGCGGGTGAGCGCGACCGTGACCATGCGCTCGCCGTCCGGGTCGGAGAAGGCGCCGAAGTGGTGCACCACGCGCCCGTGCGGGGTGCGGCCGTAGCCGGGGGTGAGGATCACGGCGTCGCGCACCACGGAGGCGGCGCGCACGACCGGCACGATCACGAACGGCTCGGCCTCGGCGGCGTCCTCGCCGCGGCCGCGGGCGAGGAACTCGTGGGCCCACGGCGCCTGCGCGGCCGTGGCCTGCACGGCGGCGGCCACGCGGCGGGCGTGCTGCTCGGACACCGTGACCACGGCCAGGGACTGCTCGGGCCGGTCGCGGATGTGCTCGAACACGCGCTCCACGGTGCGGGCGACCTCGGCGTTCGTGGACTCGACCACGTCGCCGCCGGTCATCGGGATGCCGGTGCCCTCGGGCAGGTACTCGGCCGTGACGGCACGATCCCGGCCGGTGGCCTCGCCCGCGGTGGGCAGCGCGTCCAGGGCGCCGTCATAGGCGAGCGCGGAGAGCAGGCGCACCAGGCGCCGCTCGAGGGGACGGTGCACGGTGCGCAGCGGCAGGGTGGGCAGCACCTCGTCCAGCGCGTCGTGGGCCGAGCGCAGCGGGCGCAGGGGCCCGGCGGTCGCCGTCGGGTCCACGGAGACCTGGAACGACTGCGGGCGCCCGATCACCGGGTCGCCGAGGGCCACCACCTGGGGCGCGCGGGTGAGCGCGCCCATCGCGGTGGCCAGGGCGGTCGCGTCGGCCTCCAGCAGCACGACGACGTCGGCGCGCCACTCCGGGGGGAACTCGGACAGGGCCATGGGCGAGGTGGTGACCACCGGCACGAGCGGCTGCAGGAGCTCGGGGGTGATCGTGGCCAGGGACTCGACCGTGGGGCTGCCCTGCTTGAGCAGGGTGCGCAGCACGGCCGCGTCCGCGCGATAGGTGCGCAGCGCCTCCCGCCAGCGCGCGGCCAACGCGGCGGAGAGCCGGGCGCCGCCGCGCTCGAGATGGGCGCGGTCCAGGTCGCGGAACCCGCGCTCGACCTCGGTCAGGTCCGCCCCGCTCATCATGGCGAGGAAGTCGTCCCCGGAGATCATCGCCTCGAGGGCGGACTGCCACCACGCGAGCTCGAGCTCGGCGGTCAGGGCCTCGGTGGGCACTTCCCGCTCGCGCAGGTCCTCGAGCAGCTCCGCCAGGCCGTGGTCGCGCAGGCTGTCCAGCACGAGGGTGCGCTCGGGCAGCGTGGCCAGGGTGTCGCGGTCCGCCACGAGCCCGTCGACGGCGGCCACGAGGTCGTCCACGTCGCGCTCGTCCAGCGGCCCCTCGGCCACGGCCTCGGGGGCGAGGACGCCCTCGAGCCGGCGCAGGTGCTCGCGCACCTGGCCGACGTGGCCCATCACGTGCTCGCCCTGGTCCGGCACCTGCGGGGGCGTGCCCGGCTCGGCGGCGTGGCGGTTCCAGTCCTCCAGGACGGCGGCGGCGTCCACGAGGGCGCCGTGCAGGTCCGTGGGCTGCACGCCCGGGCGGACCGCGTCCTTGGCCGCGCGGCGCAGGCGGGACCGGGCCACCGAGGACATCTCGACCAGGTGGAGGCGCCGCCACGAGCTGGTGGCGGTCGCCGCGACCAGCTGGGGCACGTCGAGGGAGAACACCTCGGGGGTGAACTCGGTGAGGGTGCGGGCCACGCGGCGGTAGAGGTCCGCCTGCTCCGCCCAGCCGGCCACCGTGCGCTCGGGGCGCAGGCCGGCCTGGGCGGCGGCGGTGTCCACGGCGCGTCGGGTGGTGTGCAGGGCCGCCGCCAGCTCGTCGGCCAGCTCCGAGGCGGCCTCGGTCTCCTGCACGTTGCGCACGCGGGCGCCGAACCAGCGGCTCTCGGTGGCGGCGGCCGAGAACGCGCCGAGCTCCCCGGCGCGCACGAGCTGCTCACCCACGGCCTGCCGGTTCACGGTGGAGTCCAGCACGGAGCGCTTGAGGCGCACGGTGGTGGCCGGCGGCGTCTCGAGCCCGGTCAGGGCGGCCAGGGCCTGCATCGCCTGGAACGGCGAGCAGCCCCAGCGGGGGCGGACGTGGTGCAGCGAGCCGACGTGCTCCTGCAGCCGGCGCCGCCGTTCGGTCAGCGCGGCCTCGTCCCGGGCGGTGTCGGGGTCCACGGCCCGCTCGGAGCGCAGGACGGCCTGCACGAGCTGGCGGCGGAGCAGCTCGGGGTCCGCGTTGGCGGGCACATCCAGCGCGATCGAGCGCAGGTCCGCCTCCTCGAGGCGGTCGAGCACGTCGGCCAGGGCGGCGGAGCGCTCGGCCACGACCAGCACGCGCCGGCCCTCCCAGGCCAGGCGCGCGGCCAGGGCGGCGGCGGTCTGGGTCTGCCCGGTGCCGGGGGCGGCCGCCACCACGAGGGAGTCCCCCGCCGCGGCGTGCTCGAGCACGCGCGCCTGGGCGGCGTCGACGTCGACGACGAGGCGCTCGTCGGCCGGGGCGACGTCGTCCTCCGCGGGCGCGCCCGTGGGCTGCAGCGCCGGCGGGCGCGGCACCATGCCGGTGCCGGCGTCGTACAGGGCCTGCACGACCGGCAGATCCTCGAGGGAGGCGGGCAGCGAGGCGGTCTCGCCGAGGTCCGCGAACGTGGAGACGAGCAGGCAGTCCTCGATGTGCAGGTCCGCGATCGCGGCGGTCTCCTCGCGCAGGCGGGCGAACGCGGGGGCGGGCTCGAGGCGCGCCGTGGCGTAGGCGGCCTGCTGGTACGCCTCGGGGTCCAGGGCGATGCCGTGGTGCCGGCGCAGATTCCGCACGAGCGCCGGGTTCAGGCGGGCCGGCTCGGTGATCTGGACCTCCAGCTCGTCCCGGCCCCGGGCGCCGCGGCGCACCGTCAGGGCCACGCGGGCCAGCAGCACGGGGGCGGAGCGGCGCTCCCGCCGGCCGTCCTCCTCAGCCGTCCACGTGGCCACGCCCACGGCGAGCGCCCCGACGTCGATGCCGCGTTCCTCCGCCAGCTCGCGGACCTTGGCGCGCAGGCCGAGGGAGACCTCGTGCGCCGCGTCCAGCACCGGGCCGGCCGGCAGCAGGGTGGACAGGCGGGTGCGCCGCCCCAGCAGCAGCTGCGAGACGCCGGAGGAGTTCGCCTCCGTGAGGTCGATGCTGTTGGCCGCCGAGGGCGCGAACCGCAGCATCGTGTCGTTCTCGGCACCCGAGCCCAGGGAGGACACCCAGGCGGCCGGGTCGGGGCGGGTCTGCCCCTCGTCGGGGCGTGCGGCGGCGCGGGCGCGGGCCAGGCGCGGGAACTCCTGCTCGGTCACGTGCGTGCGGTCCTTCCTCCGTCGCCTGGGTCCAGGCGGTCTTCGTGCGGACGGCCGCCCCGGTCAGGGGCGGCCGGATGCGGCGCCGGACGCGCCGCTCACTCCCACTCGATGGTGCCCGGCGGCTTGCTGGTCACGTCGAGCACGACCCGGTTGACGCCGTCGACCTCGTTGGTGATGCGGTTCGAGATGCGGGACAGGACGTCGTCCGGGATCCGTGCCCAGTCCGCCGTCATGGCGTCCTCGCTGGTGACGGGGCGCAGGACGACCGGGTGGCCGTAGGTCCGGCCGTCACCCTGCACGCCCACGGAGCGCACGTCCGCGAGCAGCACCACCGGGCACTGCCAGATCTGGCGGTCCAGCCCGGCCGCGGTGAGCTCGGCGCGCACGATCGCGTCCGCGCGGCGCAGCAGGTCCAGGCGCTCCTGGGTGACCTCGCCGATGATGCGGATGCCCAGACCCGGGCCCGGGAACGGCTGGCGGTGCACGATGCCCTCAGGCAGGCCGAGCTCGGCGCCCACGGCGCGGACCTCGTCCTTGAACAGCTCGCGCAGCGGCTCGCACAGCTCGAACTCGATGTCGTCCGGCAGGCCGCCCACGTTGTGGTGGGACTTGATGTTGGCCGCCCCGTCCCCGCCGCCGGACTCGACGACGTCCGGGTAGAGCGTGCCCTGCACGAGGAAGCGGACCTCGGTGGCGTCCGGGTCGTGCTCGGACTCGAGGACGATGTCCGCCTGCGCCTTCTCGAAGGTGCGGATGAACCGCTCGCCGATGATCTTGCGCTTGGTCTCGGGGTCGGTGACGCCGGCCAGCGCGGACAGGAAGTCCTCGCGCGCGTCCACCATCACGAGGCGGGCGCCGCCGTGGGCCTCGCCGAAGGCCTGCTCGATCTCGGCGGACTCGCCCTCGCGCATGAGGCCGTGGTCCACGTAGACGCAGGTGAGGCGGTCGCCGATGGCGCGCTGCACGAGGGCCGCGGCCACGGCGGAGTCCACGCCGCCGGACAGGCCGCAGATGGCCCGCTTGTCCCCGATCTGCTCGCGGATGCGCTCGACCTGCTCCTCGATCACCCCGCTGGCCGTCCAGTCCGAGCCCAGGCCCGCACCCACGTGCAGGAACTGCTCGAGCACCCGCTGGCCGCGGGAGGAGTGGCCCACCTCGGGATGCCACTGCACGCCGAAGATGCGGCGCTCGCGGTCCTCGAACGCGGCGACGGGGGCGCCCGCGGTGGAGGCCGTCACGGCGAAGCCCTCGGGCGCCTGCGTCACGGCGTCCCCGTGGGACATCCACACGACCTGCTCGAGGTCCTGGCCCGCGAACAGCACGGAGTCGGCGTCCACCGAGTCCAGGCGGGTGGAGCCGTACTCCCGGGTGCCGGTCTTGGCCACGGTGCCGCCGAGGGCGTGCGCAATCGACTGGAAGCCGTAGCACAGGCCCAGCACGGGCACCCCGGCCTCGAGCAGCGCCGGATCCAGCTGCGGGGCGCCGGGCTCGTACACCGACGACGGCCCGCCCGAGAGGATCAGCGCCGCGGGCTTGCGCTCCAGGATCTGCGCCGCCGGGGTGGAGGCGGGCACGACCTCGGAGTAGACGTTGGCCTCGCGCACACGACGCGCGATGAGCTGTGCGTACTGGGCGCCGAAGTCCAGCACCAGCACCGTGGGCATCACGTCGCTGAGCGGGGCGGGGGTGTCGGGGTGGGGGGCATTCTGCGTCACCCGTCCAGGATAGTCGAGGCGCTCAGTAGCGCCGCGCGGCGTCCGGGAAGCGGTGCAGCTCGTCCCGGACCACGCGGGTCATGCGCTTCTCCACCACGAAGGACAGGAACGGCACGACGCCGCCGCCGGCCATCGCCAGCAGGCGCAGCGGCTCCCAGCGCATCAGGGACCACAGGCGGAACGAGGCGAGCAGGTACACCACGTACATCCAGCCGTGGGCGATGAGGATGAACAGGGACAGGTTCACTCCCCCGGTCACGCTGTCCGTGGGGTGCAGCCCCAGGCCGTTGGCCTCTCCGTCCAGGGTGGTGCCGCCCGCGTAGAGCTCCACGTGCATGCCGTACTTCAGCACCATCTCCGCCACGAGCAGCAGGAGCATGATGCCGGTGATCCACGCGCACACCACGTAGAGGCGGGTGGCGGAGCGGATCTGCTGCTGGGTGCCGGCGAAACGGCGATGCTCCCGGCCTGGCCGCGGGGGCGGCTCGGGCAGGTCGGCCTCCGTGATGTCCTCGGGATCCGGCAGGCTCGCCGGGTCCACCGGCTGGGGGCCGGGGTGCTGGGTGCTCATCGGCTCTGCTCCTCTCGGGGCCCACGGGGGCCCGGGTCGCGGGGGTCGGGGCGCGCGGCCCCGTCGTCGTCGTGGTCCTGGCGTGGGTGCGCCGCGGACTGTGCCGCGACGGCCCGCTCCTTGGCCTCGCGCGCGGCCGCCCGGCGCCGCTCGAGCTCCTCGGCGCGCCACTGCGCGGCCCACTCCTCGTCGAGCCGGCGCTCGTGCTCGTCCCGGACGTGGTCGTCGCGGACGAACCGCCACCACAGGAACAGGGCGAAGCCGGCGAAGAGCATCCATTCCACGGCGTAGAAGACGTTGAGCCAGATGATCTGGGTCTCCTCCGGCTGCGGGGCCACCCACACCGGCTCGAGCCCGCCGGGGCCGGCCGCGCCCGTCTCGGCGCCCGCGGCGTCGACCATCTCGAACGCCGCGACGTACGCCGCGTAGGACGGCTCGTCCCACACGTTCACCAGCTGGGCCGGGGCCAGGCTGCGGTACAGGAGCCGGTCGGCGGTGTCCTCGGCCGCGGCCTCACGCGGCAGCGGCCCGTCCGGGGGCAGCAGGCGCCCGGTGACGGTGACCTGCCCGGCGGGCGCGGGGTCCACGACGTCGGCGCCGGCCGACCAGCCGCGGACCACCGGGACGACCTCGCCGTCCGGGGCGCCGGCCACCCGCAGGGCCGTGACCGTCCAGTAGCCGTCGCGGCCGTTCAGCAGGCGCGGGCCGACCAGGACGTCCGTGCCGGGCACGAACTCCCCCTCGACCGTGACCACCTGGTCGGCCTGCGAGCCCAGCAGGGCCTCGTAGGGGCGCACGTGCTCCAGGAACGGCACGGCGTTCTCGGTCTGGGTGCGCGGCGGCGGCGCATTCGTCTCCGCGGACTCGAACTGCCACTTGGACAGCGCCACGAAGACCGCGGCCGCCACGAGGGCCAGCACCAGGGTGGCCAGCCAGACGGGCTTGAGGGCGGTGCGCAGCACGCCGTATCAACTCTTCCGGTCGGGGTGCCGCCACGCGGCGGCGGGGATCAGACGGTCTGGGTGGGGGTCACGAGGACCTCCACCTTCTGGAAGTCCTTGAGCTCGGTGTAGCCGCAGGTGGCCATGGCACGCTTCAGACCGCCCATCAGGTTGGACGTGCCGTCCGCGTGGCGGCCGGGCCCCCACAGGACCTCCTCGAGCGGAGCCACCTGGCCCACGTGGGTGCGGTGCCCGCGCGGCAGCTCCGGGTGGACGGCCTCGAGGCCCCAGTGCCAGCCGCCGCCGGGGGCGTCGGTGGCGCGGGCCAGGGCGGCGCCCAGGACGACCGCGTCCGCGCCCATGGCGATCGCCTTGACGATCTCCCCCGAGGTGGAGACGCCGCCGTCGGCGATCACGTGCACGTAGCGGCCGCCGGACTCGTCCATGTAGTCGCGGCGCGCCTCGGCGATGTCCGAGATCGCCGTGGCCATCGGCACGCGGATGCCCATGGCGCGGCGCGTGGTGGTGGACGCGCCGCCGCCGAAGCCGACGAGCACGCCGGCCGCGCCGGTGCGCATCAGGTGCAGGGCCGGCGTGTAGCCGGCCGCCCCGCCCACGATCACGGGCACGTCCAGCTCGTAGATGAACTGCTTGAGGTCCAGCGGCTCCTGGGTGGAGGAGACGTGCTCGGCCGAGACGGTGGTGCCGCGGATGACGAACAGGTCCACGCCCGCCGCCACGACGGTGCGGTAGAACTCCTGCGTGTTCTGCGGGGTCAGCGAGCCCGCGACGACGACGCCGGCCTCGCGGATCTGTGCGAGGCGCTCGGTGATCAGATCGGGGCGGATGGGGGCCGCGTAGGCCTCCTGCAGCATGCGGGTGGCCTCGGTCCCGGCCGGGCCGGCCTCGAGGGCGGCGATCTCCTCGAGCAGCGGGCGCGGGTCCTCGTGGCGGGTCCACAGGCCCTCGAGGTTGAGGACGCCGAGACCGCCCAGCCGCCCCATCGCGATGGCGGTCTCCGGGCTCATCACGGAGTCCATGGGCGCACCGATCACGGGCATGTCGAACGTGTAGGCGTCGATGCGCCACGTGAGGCTGACGTCCTGGGGATCCCGGGTGCGCCGCGCGGGCACCACGGACACGTCGTCGAGGGAGAAGGCCCGGCGACCGCGCTTGCCGCGGCCGATCTCAATCTGGTTCGTCACCGGGCCAGCCTAGCCCAGGCGCCACGGGGGCGGCGCCGACCGTGTCGTCGGCGCCGCCCCGTCCGGGGGCTCCCCCCGGACCCGACGTGCGGGTCAGCGCGAACGGTAGTTCGGGGCCTCGACGGTCATCATGATGTCGTGCGGGTGGGACTCCTTCAGGCCCGCCGCGGTGATGCGCACGAAGCGGCCGTTCTCCTTGAGATCGGCCACCGTGGACGCGCCCGTGTAGAACATCGTCTGGCGCAGGCCGCCCACGAGCTGGTGGACCACCGAGGCGACCGGGCCCCGGAAGGGCACCTGGCCCTCGATGCCCTCGGGGATCAGCTTGTCCTCGTCCGGTACGTCCGCCTGGAAGTAGCGGTCCTTGGAGAAGGAGCGCGTGCCGTTGCGGGTCTGCATGGCGCCCAGGGAGCCCATGCCGCGGTAGGTCTTGAACTGCTTGCCCTGGTAGAACACGAGGTCGCCCGGGGACTCGGCCGTGCCGGCCAGCAGGGAGCCGAGCATCACCGAGTCGGCGCCGGCCACGAGGGCCTTGCCGATGTCACCGGAGTGCT
Source organism: Micrococcus sp. Alg238-R198 (assembly GCF_900537135.1). Taxonomy (NCBI): domain Bacteria; kingdom Bacillati; phylum Actinomycetota; class Actinomycetes; order Micrococcales; family Micrococcaceae; genus Micrococcus; species Micrococcus sp. Alg238-R198. The sequence continues at coordinate 47,986 of NZ_UNRH01000007.1, read as the reverse complement.
GCAGGCCGCCGTCGGCGATCAGCGGGACGCCCGCGGGGCGTGTGGCCTTGGCCGCCTCGTAGATGGCGGTGATCTGCGGGACGCCGACGCCGGCCACCACACGGGTCGTGCAGATCGAGCCCGGGCCCACGCCCACCTTCACGGCGTCCGCGCCGGCGTCGACGATCGCCTTGGCGCCCGCGTAGGTCGCGGCCTGACCGCCGATGACGTCGACGTGCGCGGCCGCCTTCTCCTTCTTCAGGCGCGCGATCATGTCCAGCACGCCGTGCGTGTGGCCGTTCGCGGTGTCCACCACGAGGGCGTCCACGCCCGCCTCGACGAGCGCCATGGCGCGCTCCCAGCCGTCGCCGAAGAAGCCGACGGCGCCGCCGACGCGCAGCCGACCCTCGTCGTCCTTCGCGGCGTCCGGGTACTGCTCCGCCTTGTCGAAGTCCTTGATGGTGATCAGGCCGGTCAGGCGGCCCGCATCGTCCACGAGCGGCAGCTTCTCCACGCGATTCTGGGAGAACAGGCGGATCGTCTCGGCGCGCGAGACGCCCTCCTGCGCGGTGACCAGCGGCATGCGGGTCATGGCGGTGTCCACCGTGCGGGTGGCCCACTCCTCGCGCGGGATGAAGCGGGTGTCGCGGTTGGTGATGATGCCCAGCAGCGTCATGTCCTCGGCCACCACCGGCAGGCCCGAGACGCGGTACTGGGCGCACAGCTCGTCCAGGTCGGCGAGCGTGGCGTCGGGGCCGATGGTCACGGGGTCCTTGATCATCCCCGACTCGGAGCGCTTCACGGTGTCCACGTGGCGGGCCTGGTCCTCGATGGACAGGTTGCGGTGGATGATGCCCATGCCGCCCTGGCGGGCCATGGCGATGGCCAGGGGAGCCTCGGTCACGGTGTCCATCGCCGCGGAGACGATGGGGATGTTCAAGCGGATGTTGCGGGTCAGCCGGGTGCCCGGGTCCGCGTCCGCGGGGATCACGTCGGTGGCGTTGGGCAGCAGCAGGACGTCGTCATAGGTGAGGCCGAAGAAGCCGAAGGGATCCGAGGAGGAGTGGACGGGCTCGGGGCTGGGACCGGTGCTGGTGGTGGTCACGAAGACGCCTTTCGGGACGGGTGTTTCCGCGATTCTATGCCCGGGGGTCAAACCGGCGACCCGGGTGCGGGCCACGTCACAGGGCCTTCGCACTGGGCCACGCGGGGACGAGACGGACGTCACCACGACGTCACATGGCGCAATCCGTTTCGGCGTCATGGTATTGGACTGCCTAACCTCCCCGGATGAGCACCGCACAATCCTCCCCCGCACCGGCGCCCCGACGCCGGCTCCCCGCCTGGACGTCGAACTTCGGCTGGCAGATCGCCGCCGCCCTCGTCCTCGGCCTCGTCCTGGGCCTGATCGCCCGCGCGACGGGGCACACCGCCGAGCACCCGACCTGGCTCGGTGAGACGCTGGCCACCGTCGGCAGCATCTACATCAGCCTGCTGAAGGCCGCGGTCGTCCCGCTGGTCTTCTTCGCCGTCGTCGCCTCCATCGCCAACCTGGCCCAGGTGACCAACGCGGCCCGCCTGGCCGCCAAGACCCTGCTCTGGTTCGCCATCACGAGCCTGATCGCGGTGCTCATCGGCCTCGCCGTCGGCGTCGTGCTGCAACCGGGCGTGGGCACCGGCCAGACCGCGCCGGCGTCGTACCAGGCCAAGGACGTCGGCTGGCTCGACTTCCTGACCTCCCTGGTGCCGGCGAACTTCCTCGGCCTGACCGTCAAGACCACGGCGGGCGAGGACGGCGCGCTGGCCTCCTCCCCCACGTTCAACGTGCTGCAGATCCTCGTGATCGCGATCGTCGTGGGCGTGGCCGCGCTCAAGGTCGGCGAGAAGGCCGCCCCGTTCCTCACGTTCTCCCGCTCGGTGCTCGCGATCATCCAGAAGCTGCTGTGGTGGATCATCCGCCTGGCACCGATCGGCACCATCGGCCTGCTGGGCAACGCCGTGGCCTCGTACGGCTGGTCCACGATGGGCACGCTGGCCAAGTTCGTGATGGCGGTCTACGTGGGCCTGGCCCTCGTGATGCTCGTGGTGTACCCGCTGCTGGCGCGCCTGCACGGGCTCTCCGTCAAGCAGTTCTTCACCGGCGTGTGGCCGGCGTTCCAGCTCGGCTTCGTCTCCCGCTCCTCCCTCGGCACGCTGCCCGTCACCCAGCGGGTGGCCGAGCGCAACTTCGGCGTGCCCACCGGCTACGCCTCCTTCGCCGTTCCGCTGGGCGCCACCACCAAGATGGACGGCTGCGCCGCGATCTACCCGGCCGTGGCCGCCGTGTTCATCGCCCAGTTCTACGGGATCGAGATGAGCCTGAGCCAGTACGCCCTCGTGGCGCTCGTGTCCGTGCTGGGCTCGGCCGCGACCGCCGGCACCACCGGCGCCACCGTGATGCTCACGCTCACGCTGTCCACCGCCGGGCTGCCCCTCGAGGGCATGGCCCTGCTCCTGGCTGTCGACCCGATCGTGGACATGGGCCGCACCGCCCTCAACGTGTCCGGCCAGGCCCTCATCCCCGCGCTCGTGGCCTCCCAGGAGGGCATCCTCGACCGGGACCGCTACGACGCCCCGCGCGGTGACATCTTCGGCGAGGACGAGGAGGAGATCGTCGAGGCCCGCGCCCACGCGACCGCCGACTCCCGCGCCGAGCTCGTCGGCACCCCGGAGCCGCGCGCCTGAGTCAGCGACCGGACGGGCCCGCTCCGGCGGGCCCGTCCGCGTCGTCCCCGTCCCCCTCGTCCAGGTACTCGCCCAGCACGTAGTCGTAGTCCACCGGGTTCCCGTCCTCGTCCGTGCGGCGGTACCAGTCGGTGATCTCCGCGGCGGTGGAGTCGAACCCCTCGCCGGCCGCGTACCAGCTGCCCGGCGGGGTGCGCTCCACCGTGAACGCGAAGTCGTCCCCGTACTCCACCAGGCCCCGCACCGTCGCCTTCTCGACGGCGGCCCGCTGGTACCGGTCACGGATCGCGAAGGGGTCGTTGGCCAGTTCGCGCTGGAGCGCGACCGCCATGAGGACGAGCACCACGGTGAACGGCAGCGCCGTGATGGTGATGAGGTTCTGCAGGCCGGTGAGCGCGGTGTCGCCGCCGGTCAGCAGCATCACGACGGCGATGCCCGCCATGCACAGTGCCCAGAACACCGTGATCATGCGGCGTGGGGCCGGGTCGCCGCGCTGCGAGAGCTGCGAGTTCACGATCGAGGCGGAGTCCGCCGTCGTGATGAAGAAGACCGCCAGCATGATGATCACGACCGGGGCCACCAGCCCGCCGCCGGGCAGCTGGTCCAGGACCACCCAGAAGATCTCCGCCGGCGCGGGCAGCGAGGCGGCCGTGCCGTCCGGCGCCACGGAGCCCCGGGTCCGCTGCAGCCAGATGGTGGTGCCGCCGATGATCGTGAACGCGCCCACGATCACCGCGGCCGGGATGAACAGGGCGCCGAGGACGTACTGGCGGATGGTCCGGCCCTTCGAGATCTTCGCCATGAACACGCCCACGAACGGGGCCCAGCTGACCCACCACGCCCAGTAGAAGATCGTCCAGTTGGAGAGGAACTCCTGCATGTCCTCCCCCTCGGCCATCGAGGCGCCGAGGGCGTCCGGGGCGGAGGAGACGTAGTCCATCAGGACGCCGGGCACGATGTTCAGCAGGAACGCCGTCGGGCCGACGACGAAGAAGAACAGCGCCAGGCCGAGGGCGAGCAGCATGTTGATGTTGGACAGCCACCGGATGCCGCGGGCCACACCAGACACCGCCGAGACGATGGTGCCGATCGTGAGCACCACGATGATCCCCAGCGCCACCGTGTTCCCCGGCGCCGACCACCCCGAGACGATCTCCACGCCGCGGCCGATCTGCAGGGCGCCGATGCCCAGCGAGGCCGCCGTGCCGAACAATGTGGCGATGATCGCGAGCCCGTCGATCAGGCGCGCGCCGACCGAGTCGCTGCGCGGGGAGTCGCCGAACAGCGGCGCGATGATCGAGCTCATCAGCGGCACCCGGCCCCGGCGGTAGGACACGTAGCCGACCGACAGGCCGACGATCGCGTAGATCGCCCACGCGTTCACGCCCCAGTGCAGCGCGGCCTGGGCCAGCGCGCCCGTCACCGCCTCCTCGCTCCCCGCCTCGTACGCCCCCGGGCGCGGAGCCAGGTAGTAGGTCAGCGGCTCGTACGGGCCGAAGAAGATGATGCCGATGCCGATGCCGGCCGCGAAGAGCATGGCCGACCAGCTCGCCGTGGAGTACTCGGGCTTCTCCCCGTCCAGGCCCAGCGGGATCTCGCCGTACCGGGAGAACGCCAGGACCAGCAGGAACACCACCATCCCGATGGCCAGCAGGACGAACAGCCAGCCGGCGTGGACCATCACCCAGTCGAGGGCCGCGCTCGAGACGGCCAGCACGGCGTCCGGCTGCAGCACACCCCACACCACGAAGCCGACCACCAGCAGGCCGACGACGGCGAGGATCACCCGGTCCACGCCGTAGCGCACCCGGCGGTCCTCCACGGACACGCCCGGCACGAGGGCCGGGTGGATGCCGTGCGGATAGGAGAACTCGCGGACGAAGCGGCGCAGCCGTGGCCGGGCCGGGGTCCGGGTCGTGTGGGACCCGGTGGGACGGGGCGGCGTGGGTGTGTCCATGGGCACACCCTAGATGTAGGAGGGCATGACGTTGTTGACTCGGGTCGGGGCCAGTGAGGCCGGCGGGGCGTCTCCGCAGGAGGTATGAGGCCGATGGTAGTTGTAGTGGTTCACCCACACCGCCAGGGCCTCACGCCGAGCTTGCTCTGAGGAGTACGGGCGGGCGTAGAGGACCTCATCGACCATCAGCCGGTTGTAGCGTTCGACCTTCCCGTTATGGCGCGGGGTGTAGGGTCGGATCCGGTGATGCCGGCCCCCGAGCGAGACCACCTTCGCGGTGAAGTCCGCAGCCCGATAGTTGTTCCCGTTGTCCGTGATCACCCGGTCCACGGTGATGCCGTGGGCGGCGAAGAACGCCCGCGCCCGGCAGTAGAAGCTCACGGTCGTGGCCGCCCGCTCGTCCTCCAACGCYTCGGTGTAGGCCAGGCGGGTGTACCCGTCGATCGCCGAGTGCAGGTAGGTGTAGCCGACCCGCCGGCCAGGCCCGCGCTTGGAAGCACGGCCTGCTTCACTTTCACGTCCGTGGGTGCGCCAGCCGCCCCCGTCTGGGATCTTCCCGATCTTCTTCACATCCAGGTGCACCATGTGCCCCGGCCCTCTCGCGGTGATCTTCTGGGGTCGTTGGCGCAGGTCTTCTCCGGCCGGGGTCAGGTCCCGTAGGCGGGAGATCCCGAGTCGGTGCAGCCACCGTCCCACGGTACGAAGACACACCCGGTGGCCCTCGGAGACGAGGTGGTGATGGATGCGCCGTGCGGACCACTTGCGCTCCCGCCGCAGGGCGTGGATCTGGGCGACCAGGACCGGATCGAGCTGGGCAGGTGAACGGTGCGGCCGGCTGGGCAGGTCCTGAAGGCCGGCTTCTCCCTGGGCGCGGTAGCGGGCGACCCARGTGGCCACCGTGGGCCGGCTCACCCGGAACTCGGCKGCCACGTGYGCCTGCGGGATCCCGTCGTGCAGGTGGCGGTGGACCATCCTGAGACGGCCGGTCGGGGTCAGGGGTGCGTTAGCGTGAGTCATGAGTGGGTCTTCTCGGGCAGGTCGGTGGTGTAGGAACTTCCATCCTGCGGGAGAGGCCCACTCGTCTCATCTCAGCCCGGTACCCATGTCAAGAACCTCATGACCCACAACATCTAGGCGGTGCCCCCGGACCCGGCCCGGACCCGCACCCCCTGTTCCACGGCCGGCCTCACCCGGGCCGGCCCACGGCCTTGAGGTGCCCGGAGAACCCGCCGGGGGTCCGCCCCTCCAGGCGGGACGAGGTGAGCACGCGGGTGGTGTCGGTGGCGATCACGCGCACCCGGCGGCCGTCACCGCCGTCGCGCTCCCCCGCCAGGGCCCGCACCGCCGCGGCCAGGCCGACGTCCTCGTGCTCGGCCACCGGCGGGAACCCGCCCACGGCCTCGTACAGCGACCACGGCAGCCCCAGGTTCGCCCCGTGCACGTGCGCGTGCCCCTCCTCGTGCCGGTAGCCGCGGAGCCAGGCCTGCCGCAGCGGCCCCTGGCGCACGTCCACCGTGCCCAGCACGAGCGCCTCGTCGCGGCCGGCGGCCACGGTCTGCGCCAGCAGCCAGTCGGCGGGGACGCGGCTGTCCGCGTCGGTGGAGGCGAGCCAGAGGCGCTCGGCGGGCACGTCGGGGAACAGCGCGCGGGCCCGGCGCGCACCCTCCGCGCGGGCCCGCCCGACGCCGGCCTGCCCGGCGGTCGGCTCCCCCAGTTCGAGGACGTGGATGCGCGGGTCGGCGGCGCGGGCCTCGAGGGCGGCGGCCACCGTGGCGTCGTCGCAGCGGTCCGCGGCGACCACGACCGCGGCCGTGCCCTGCGCGTGGTGCTCCTCCCAGCGGTCCAGGGCGGCGGTGAGGGCCGCGAGCGCGGCCGGCAGCCGCTCCTGCTCGTCCTTGGCGGGCACCACGACGACGGCGTGGGTCGCGGCGGCGGCCCGCACGTGGAGGCTGAGCCGGAAGTCGTCCTCCACGAGCTCGGTGCGCAGCCGCCAGCGCGGGTCGGCGGCGACGCGCGCGTGCACGGCGTCCCCGTCCAGCGGCCAGCCCTCGATGGGGTGGCGCCAGTGGCACAGCAGCAGCTCGCCGCCGGGGGCGAGCGCGGCGTCGGCGTCGTCGATCAGCGCGTCGAGCTCCTCGGGCTGCAGGAAGTAGCCAATCTCGGAGGCGATCACGAGGTCCGCGCCGGCGACGTCGGCCGGCCAGTCCGCGGGCAGCACGGCTCGGCGCACCTCGGCGTGCGGCGCGCCGGCCAGCCGGGCGGCGGCGCGCTCGACGGCGGTGGAGGACGCCTCGAGGCCGACCACGCGGTCCGCGCGCGCGGCCACGTCCGCGGTGAGCACGCCGATGGACGCGCCCGCCTCGACCACGGTCCCGTAGCGGGGCCGGGGCAGGGCGGCGAGGGTGAGCGCCCGCTTGCGGGCCTCGTAGGACGAGCTGAGGTAGCGCCACGGGTCCTCCTGGGCCCGGTAGAGCCGATCGAAGACGGCGGCGGCCCGGTGGGCGTCGGCGTCGTCGGGGCCGGAGACGCGGTGGGCCTCGAACGGGCGCTCGTGGTGGGCGAGCACGGCGGGGCCCAGGATCGCCTCGTCGCCGGGCGCGGCGGAGAGGGGCCGGACCTGGGAGGCGTGCGCGTCGAGGGCGGCACGGCGGGCGGCACGGTCGTCGTCGGTGAGCGGCAGCCGTCGGTAGCGGCGGGCGGGCAGGTCGGCCGGGTCGGCCCAGTGCCAGAACCAGATGGGGAAGGCGTAGAGCGGCAGGTCGCACTCGCCCGCGACCGCGCCGACGGCCCGGCCCACGGCCTCGTGGTCCGCGTGGCCGTCGCCCGGGTCGTGGGAGGCGAGCACGGCGGGGCCGGGGTGGGCGTCGAGGGCCGCGGCGACGGCGTCGCGCACGGCGTCCTCGTGCTCGGCCACGCCGGAGTCGGGCAGGGCCAGGGACGCCCACGTCAGCCGGTCCCGCGCCGGAGAGCCGGGGCCTGCGGAGGCGGGCAGGCCGGCGGCGAGGGCGTCGAGGGCGTGCTCCATCTCGTCCCGGCGCAGCCGGACCAGGTCCTCGGGCGTGTGCGTGGGCGAGTGCGGGTGGGAGGCCTCGCCGGCGGTGGCGACCAGCACGTGCACGCGTGCCCCGTCGCGCAGGGCGGAGCGGATCAGGCCGGTGGCGGCGAGGGTCTCGTCGTCCGGGTGCGCCACGGCCACGAGCAGCAGCGTCTGCGCGTCCCAGACGGGCAGGCGCAGCTCCGGCAGCTCACCGACGCCGCCCTCGGCCCAGGCCGCCTCGGACGTGCCGTCGTCGGTGTGGGAGAAGCTCACCACGTCCAGCCGCCGTCGGTCTCGCCGGTCAGGAGCGCGGCGCCCAGCCGGGCGTCGTCGCGGTGTCCATGGTGCTGGCGCAGGTAGACCTGCAGGTCGGCCACGGCGCGGGCGTGCGCGGCGCTGCCGGTGAGCGGGCCGGGGCCGGTGGCCTGCCCGACGACGTCCATCACCTCGGTGCACAGCTGCGCCACGGTGCCGCGGATCCGGTCGGCCTCGACCATGCCGCGGCCGTGGTCCAGGCGGCCGGCGTCCACGTCGTCGGCGGCACGGGCGAGCAGGGCGGCCATCGCATGGAGCAGCCGGTCGACGCGGCCGAGCGCGGCCTGGCCGATCTGGTCCGGGCCCGGTCCGCGGCCCTCGGCCTCGGCGGCCGCGCGGGCGGCGGTGGCGTTCCGCAGGGTGCGGGCGATGCCGACGGCGCCGCCGAACCACACCGCCGCCACGCCGATGCCGCCCCACGCGAAGCCGGGCCGGCGCAGGTACCACTCGGCGCCGCCGACGGCGTTGCCGGGGACGGCGTCGAAGGCCAGGCCCACCGTGCGGATCGGGGCGAGGCCGAGCGCGGGCCAGGCCGAGTCGGTCTCGGCCACGCCGGGGTGGGACAGGTCCACGAGCACGGCACGGCGGGTGCCGTCCGCCTCCCGGCCGGTGACGACGGCGGCCGCGCACCGGTCTGCGAGCGAGCACCACGGCTTCTCGCCGTCGAGCAGCCAGGCGGTGTCGGGGCCGTCCGGGACGGGGCGCAGGGCGGGGGTGCGGCCGCCGGACTCGGAGGCGTAGACGCCGAGCAACCCGGCCGGGGCGGGGACGCCGGCCTGGGACAGGATTGAGAGCGCGTCCAGATGGGGCTCGAGCACGCGGGCGGCCGAGAGGTCCTGCGCGGCGACGGAGGCGAGCAGCTCCCACTGCTCCCGGGTGCGCCCCGCGCCGGTCAGCGGCAGGTCGAGCGGGGCGGCGTCGTCGTCGGACGCGGCGCCGGACGCCGCACGGAGCAGCTCGACCATCGCGTCGACGTCGCCGCCGCAGGCCGCGGCGGCCGCGAGGAGGGCCTGCTCGGCCGGGCGGTCCACGGCTCCACCCGGGACGAGACGGACGGGCTCGGGCTGGGCCATGGGTGGGGACCTCCTCGTCGACGGCGCCCGGGCCGGTGCGCCCCGGGGTCGAGGATTCACCGTAGTCAGCACGGGGACGGCGGGGAATGGCCGGTGCGCCGGGGGCGAAGCGGCCCGCTCTTTCTTGACATGTTCCAGAGAACCGGATGGGATCGACTGGCATGGAGACCACGACGCGGGACGAGGACGAGCGCACGCTGCTGCGCGGCGTCGGCCTGCGCGTGACCCGGCCCCGCCTCGCGGTGCTGACCGCCCTCGCCGACCACCCCCACGCGGACGCGTCCACCGTGCTGGCCGCCGTGCGTCGGGCCCTGCCCGGCACCTCGCACCAGGCCGTCTACGACTGCCTCCACGCGCTCACCGAGGCCGGGCTCGTGCGCTCCCTGCAGCCCGCCGGCTCCCCGGCCCGCTACGAGATCTGCACGGGCGACAACCACCACCACCTCGTGTGCCGCGGCTGCGGCACGGTCGTGGACGTGCCGTGCCGCACCGGCTCCGCCCCGTGCCTCGACGCCCCCGAGGACCACGGCTTCGCGGTCGACGAGGCCGAGGTCTACTACTGGGGGCTGTGCGCCGGCTGCCGAGGGTGACCGCCGGCGTCGTCCCGCTGGGCCGCGCGTCTTCCCCCGTCCGCCCGCCCGTGCCAAGGTGTGGCACATGACCGAGAACACCGCCGCCCTGCCCCCCTCCGAGCGTCCCGGCACCCCCGCCCTGCCGCAGGACCTGATCGACGTCGACGCCCTCCTGGAGGCGTACCGCACCGGTCACCCGGACGTGACGGACCCGGCGCAGAAGGTCGTGTTCGGCACCTCCGGCCACCGCGGCTCCGCGTTCACGACCTCGTTCAACGACGACCACATCGCCGCCATCACGCAGGCCGTGGTCGAGTATCGCGCGCACCACGGGATCACGGGGCCGGTCCTCGTCGGCAAGGACACGCACGCCCTGTCCGGGCCCGCGCAGGAGACCGCCGTCGAGGTGCTGCTCGGCAACGACGTCGAGGTGCTCGTCGACTCCCGCGGCGGCTACACGCCCACCCCCGCCGTGTCCCACGCGATCCTGCACCTGAACGCCGGGCGCGAGCTGTCGCCGTCGGGCTTTGCGGTGGACGGGGACAACGCCGGCCTCGTGGACGGCCTCGTGATCACCCCCTCGCACAACCCGCCCGCGGACGGCGGCTTCAAGTACAACCCGCCCCACGGCGGCCCCGCGGACACCGAGGCGACCACGTGGATCGCCGACCGCGCCAACGAGCTGCTCGCCGCCGGGCTGGCGGGCGTGCACCGGGTAGCGAGCGCCGACGTCGCCGGCCACGCGAAGCTGGGCGGCTTCGACTTCCTGGACCGGTACGTGTCCGATCTGCCGCAGGTGATCGACGTGGAGGCGATCCGAGAGGCGGGCGTGCGCATCGGCGCCGACCCCATGGGAGGGGCGTCCGTGGCCTACTGGGGCGAGATCGCCGACCGCCACGGGCTGGATCTGACCGTGGTGAACCCGGAGGTGGACCCGCGGTTCGGGTTCATGACCCTGGACTGGGACGGCAAGATCCGCATGGACTGCTCGTCGCCGAACGCGATGGCCTCGCTGATCGAGCGGATGACCCCGGACGCGGACGGGCAGGCGCCCTTCGACGTCGCCACCGGCAACGACGCCGACGCGGACCGGCACGGGATCGTCACCCCCGACGGCGGGCTGATGAACCCGAACCACTACCTCGCGGTGGCCATCGACTACCTGTACCGCCACCGCGAGCAGTGGCCCCAGAGCGCGGGCGTGGGCAAGACCCTGGTGAGCTCCTCGATGATCGACCGCGTGGCCGGGGACCTGGGCCGCGAGCTCGTGGAGGTGCCGGTGGGCTTCAAGTGGTTCGTGCCGGGCCTGCTGACGGGCACCGGCGTGTTCGGCGGCGAGGAGTCCGCGGGCGCGTCCTTCGTGCAGTTCGACGGCAGCCCGTGGTCCACGGACAAGGACGGGCTGCTGCTGTGCCTTCTGGCCGCGGAGATCATCGCCGCGACGGGCCAGTCCCCGTCCGAGCGGTACCGCGACCTCGTGGCCCTGCACGGCGACCCGGCGTACGCGCGCATCGACGCCCCCGCGACCGCCGAGCAGAAGGCGAAGCTGAAGACCCTCTCCCCCGACGACGTCCCCGTGACCGAGCTGGCCGGCGAGACCATCCTCGCGACGCTGACCAACGCCCCGGGCAACGACGCCCCGATCGGCGGGCTCAAGGTGGTGACGCAGCACGCGTGGTTCGCGGCGCGGCCCTCCGGCACCGAGGACGTCTACAAGATCTACGCGGAGTCCTTCCGCGGCCCCGAGCACCTGACGCAGGTGCAGGCGGAGGCGCAGCGGCTGGTGGACGCGGTCATCGGCTGACCCCCGCCCCATCTCCCCTCCCCCCGTCCGCTTTCGTTCGGGAAACGGCGGCGTGTCGCACCGCTTTCGTTCGGGAAACAGCGGGGCGCGTGCGCCGTTTCCCGAACGAAAACGCCGTGGCGCCCGTCGGGGCGGCACCAGCGGCCGGAGGACGACGACGGCGCCCCGCCCTGCCGCCGCACAGGGCCGCTCGGTAGCGTGGCCGGCATGAGCACGCAGCCCCCCGGCCTGACCACCGACTCCCCCGACTCCCCCGCCGACGATCCGGTCCGCGAGCCGTTGCCCACCGAGGCCCTGCCGATCGCGCCGGCCGGGCCCCGACCCGAGGAGCCGCGGGCCGCCGTCGAGCGGCTGCGCGCCGCCGCCCGCTCCCGCGCCGCCCACCCGCGCGCGGTGCGGGTGCGCCAGCTCAAGGGCCTGAAGCGGATGCTGACCGAGCACGCGGACCGGTTCGTCGCGGCGCTCGGCACGGACCTGGGCAAGCCGGCCACCGAGGCGCTGATCACGGAGATCGTCTCGGTGCGCTCCGAGGTGGACCACGCGCTGCTGCACCTGACCGACTGGATGGAGCCGCGGCCCGTGAAGCTGCCGCTGGCCCTGCGGCCCGCGAGCGCGGAGGTCAGGCCGCGGCCCAAGGGTCTCGTGCTGGTCATCGGCGCGTGGAACTACCCGGTGCAGCTCGCGCTCGCCCCGGTCGTGGGTGCGCTGGCGGCCGGCAACACGGTGGTGCTCAGCCCGTCGGAGAAGGCCCCGGCCACGGCGGCGGCGCTGCGGGAGCTGGTGCCGCAGTACCTGGACTCCGCGCTGGTCTCCGTGGTGGCGGGCGGCAAGGAGTGCAACACCGCGCTGCTGGCGGAGCCGTGGGACCACATCCTCTACACCGGCGGGGAGCGCGTGGGCCGGATCGTCTACGAGGCGGCGGCGAAGACCCTCTCCCCCGTGACGCTCGAGCTGGGCGGCAAGTCGCCGGCGGTGGTGACGCCGTCGCGGAACACGGGAGCGATGGCCCGCCGCATCGCGTGGGCGAAGTTCACCAACGCGGGCCAGACGTGCGTGGCCCCGGACTACGTGCTGGCCGTCGGCGAGGCCGCGCTGCGCCAGGTGACCGCCGAGCTCCCCGCAACCCTGCGCGAGTTCTACGGCGACGACCCCCGCGCGTCGAAGGACTACGGCCGGCTCATCTCCGCCGAGCACGCGGAGCGGCTGCGGGAGATGCTCCAGACGGACCTCGACGCCGGCGCCGAGCTGCTCGTCGGCGGCGACGTGGATGTGGCAGGACGGTACATGGCGCCGACCGTGGTGACGGGCGTGCGGCCCGACGGCGCGCTCATGCAGGAGGAGCTGTTCGGCCCGATCCTGCCCGTGCTGACCGTGGACACCTTCCAGGACGCCCTGGACTTCATCGCGGAGCGCCCGCACCCGCTGGCCGCCTACCTCTTCACGGACCGGCCGAGCTACCACCGCGCGTTCGACGACCAGGTGCAGGCCGGCGGCCTCGGCTACGACGTCGGCCTGCTGCACGCCGGCATCGCGACGCTGCCGTTCGGCGGGATCGGCGCGTCCGGGATGGGCGCGTACCACGGCATCCACGGGTTCGAGACGTTCTCCCACCTGCGCCCGTCCATCACGAAGTCGGACCAGGTGGACACGCTCAAGACCGCGTACCCGCCGTACGGGCGGATGAAGCGGGCGCTGCTGCCGAAGATGCTCTGAGGGGGCGGGGATCAGCGCTGCGGCCAGAAGCCGCGTCGGGCGTAGACCTCAGCGAGGACGTCGGCGCGGTCGGTCATGACGCCGTCGACGCCGAGGTCGAGCAGGCGCTCGATCTCCGCGGGCTCGTCCACGACCCACACGTGCACCGGCAGGCCCGCCGCGTGGCACCGCCGCACGAAGTCGGCGGTGGCCACGGGCACGCGGCCGTGCCGGACGGGCACCTGCACGCAGTCGACGTCGAGGGCGCACCGGCGCAGCCAGCGGGTCAGTCCCAGCGGGCCCAGCGTCACGAGCGCCGCGATGGCGGCCGCCCCGCCCGACGTCGCCACCCGCTCCGGCCCGTACGCCCGCTCGGGGTGGCCGAGGCGGGCGAGGGCGCGCCGGAAGAGGCGGCGCCGCGAGTCGTGGAACGAGGCGACGAGCACGCGGTCCCACGCGCCGTGCTCGGCGAGGATGCGGGCCAGGGCCGGGGCCGACGCGCGGTCCTTGAGGTCCACGTTGAGGCGCGCCTCGGGGAGCGCCGTGAGCAGTTCGGTGAAGCGCAGCAGCGGCTCCCCGCCGACCGTGACGTCCGCCAGCCGCTCCCACGTGTGGTCGCGCAGCCGGCCGCGGCCCGTGCTGACGCGGTCCAGGGTCTCGTCGTGGAACACGATGAGCTCGCCGTCCGCGGTGGTGCGCACGTCCAGTTCGAGGTAGGTGAACCCGGCGGCGTGGGCGTCCATGAACGCGGCCAGGGAGTTCTCCCGGTCGACGGCGGCGCCCCGGTGCGCGAACCCCAGCGGGTGGCCGCGACGGGCGGGGACGGAGTCGGTGAGGTAGGCGGGGGCGGGACGGGGCGAGGTCGGACGCACGGGATCACCGTAGCGGGGACGGACGGCCGAGTGCCCGCTGCCGCAGCCGGGAACGCGAGAGGTCGGAATGAGCGTCAGACCCGCCCTCATTCCGACCACTCACGTGACAGGTGGGGCCGACGCGCCCGCCCTCAGTCCTCCGCCGGCAACTCCAGCATGGGGCGGTGCTCGTAGAAGGTCTGCAGCACCACGGTGGTCCGGGTGGACACCGACGCCGTCTGGCGGATCTCCGTCACGAGGGCCTCGAGCTCGCGTGGCGAGCCCACGCGCACGAAGAGCATGTACGCGGCGTCGCCGGCCACGGAGTGGCACGCCTCGATCGCCGCGATGGACTCGAGGAGCTCGGGGGCGTCGTCGGGCTGGCGCGGGTCCAGCGGGCTGATCTCGATGAACGCGGAGAGCGGCCTGCCCACGGCCTCGGGGTCGAGCAGCGCACGGTAGCCCGTGATGACGCCCGTGCTCTCGAGCCGGCGCAGGCGCGCCTGCACGGCGGAGGTCGAGAGGCCGACCCGCTCGGAGAGCTGGGCGAGCGTGGCGCGCGGGTCATGGGAGACGGCGGCCGCAAGCCGCGCGTCGACAGGGTCGTCCATGCGCCGCACGCTATCAGCCGGCCCCGGCCGCCGGGTTGACAGCCCCATGCCCTCATGGAAACCTTCCGGCAAGTGATCCGCATCACCGGATATTTTCCGGCGATTCGACCTCAGGAGGGTTCCATGTCCACCACTCTGCAGCCCGCCCGGACCGACGTCGTCGTTCCGGAGACCCCGGCCGACGCGCGCACCGTCGAGACCCACCCGGCCTGGCTCCGCCTCAAGGCCGCCGCCACCGCCCTGCAGCCCCTGCAGGTCAAGGACGGCTCCATCCCGGACCCCGCGGACCACGCCGCCGCGCGCGAGCACGTGGAGACCATCGTCGCCGCCGTCGAGGAGCTCGCCCCGCTCTTCCCACACGACGCCGCCTACCTCGCCGCCCTGCCCCGCGACTTCGCCCGCTGGGCCGACGGCGGCTTCGGCGTCCCGGACTTCCTGGACTCCCTCGTCGCCTTCCAGCCGCAGGAGCACCGCGTCGACGGCGTCCGGCACCTCGTGGTCTTCCCGATGTACACGCAGAACGGCTCCCCCGACCGGCACGTGGAGGCCCTCGTCGTCGAGACCATCTGGCCCGAGTTCATCGCCGAGCTCGAGGCCGGCGACTACGGCAACCGCCTCTTCGTCTCCCTGCGCCTGATCGACTTCACCCCCGGCTACGACACGAACTCGGCCGTCCTCTTCCCCGAGACCGTGGCCATGCGCGAGATCCCCACCTTCACGTGGGGCGCCATCTTCCAGGACCGCGAGGCCGCCCGCTTCCGCCGGGTCGTCACCGCCGCCGCCGAGATCACCCAGCTCGAGCTCCCGGCCGAGCTCGCCGAACTGCTCTCCTGCCAGGAGCTCGCCGAGGGCACCTTCGTGATGTGGGACCTCATCCACGACCGCACGCACATGCGCGGCGATCTGCCCTTCGACCCGTTCATGATCAAGCAGCGCATGCCCTTCTTCCTCTACACGCTCGAGGAGATGCGCTGCGACATGACCGCCTTCCGCGAGTGCGTGGCGATCGAGCGCCGCCTCACGGCGCGCGCCGCCGCCGGTGAGCAGCTCACCGCGCTCGAGGAGCAGACCCGCCGCCACGCCGGGCTCGTGCAGCACGCCGTCCTCTTCGACCGCGTCTTCCGCTTCGCCCTCACCGGCTCCCGCGTCCGCAACTACGACGGCCTCGGCGGCCAGCTGCTCTTCGCCTGGCTGCACCGCAAGGACGTGATCCAGTGGCGCGACGTCGAGCTCAGCGTGGACTGGGACCGGCTCGCCAACGCCGTCGTCGAGCTGGGCGACGCCATCGACACGCTCTACTGGGAGTCCATCGACCGCCCCAAGACCGTGCACTGGCTCCAGGCCTACGAGCTCGTCGCCTCCGTGGTCACCCCGCACCCGGCCTCCGTGTGGGCGCAGGGCCTGCCGCGCGAGGTGCTCGCCGGCCCGCCCAAGGGCTACACCGACCTCGTGCTCGACGACGAGTTCCCGCTGTCCATGTTCTTCGAGGCCCTCGAGAAGAAGATGTGCGGCGTCATCGAGTCCACCGCCGGGATCCGCGGCACGGACGCCTGACCCGTGGCCGCCCTGACCGACCGCGCCGTCCTGATCGCGGGCGCCACGAGCGCCTCGGGCCGGGCCGCCGCCCGCACCCTCCTCGACGCCGGCGCGCACGTCGTCGCGACCGGGCGCGACGCCGCGAAGCTCGCCCCCCTCGCCGAACTCGGCGCCGAGACCGCGGCCCTGGACCTCACGGACGAGACCGCCGTCCGCGGCCTCGTCGAGGACCTGCACGCCCGCGGCACCCGGATCGACGGCCTGCTCCACCTGGTGGGCGGCTGGCGCGGCGGCGGGGGCCTCGCCGGCCAGACCGAGGAGGACTACCGCGCCCTCGAGGCCTCGTTCACGGCGCTGCGGCACGTGAGCCGGGCCCTCGACGACGACCTGCGGGCCTCGTCCGCCGGTCGCCTCGCGATCGTCTCGTCCACGGCGGTGACCCGGCCGCTCGCCGGCGGCGCGAACTACGCCGCGGTGAAGGCGGCGAGCGAGGCATGGACCCGCGCGGTCGCGCAGGGCTGGGCCAAGGCCGCCCGGGACGCGGAGGCGCCGCTGCGCTCGGCGGCCGTCGTGTTCCGCGTGAAGTCCCTCGCCGGGCTCGAGGAACGGCTGGCCGAGGAGTACGCGCGACTGTGGAAGGCTGAGGCGGGCGCGCTGAACGACGCCGTCCTCACGCTCCAGGAGAAGGGAACGGACTGACATGCAGAGGATCCACGATCCGCAGGAGCGGGGCTTCGCCTCGGACAACTACTCCGGCGTCCACCCGGAGGTGCTCGCGGCGATCGCCGAGGCCAACGGGGGCCACCAGGTCGCCTACGGCGAGGACGTGTACACGGCCCGCCTCCAGGAGGTCGTGGCCCAGCACTTCGGCAAGGACGCCACCGCGTGGCCGATGTTCAACGGGACCGGGGCGAACGTCGTCGGGCTCCAGGCCATGCTGCCCCGCTGGGGCGCGGTGATCTGCGCGGACACCGCGCACATCCACGTGGACGAGGGCGGCGCGCCCGAGAAGTCCGCCGGCATCAAGCTGCTGCCCGTGGCCACCGACGACGGCAAGCTCACCCCCGAGCTGATCGCCGCCGAGGCCTGGGGCTGGGGTGACGAGCACCGCGCCCAGCCCCTGGTCGTCTACCTCACCCAGTCCACCGAGCTCGGCACGGTCTACACCCCGGACGAGGTCAAGGCCATCACGGACTACGCCCACGAGCACGGGATGCGCGTCTACATGGACGGCGCCCGCATCGCCAATGCCGCGGCCTCCCTGGGCCTGCCGCTGCGCGCCTTCACCACCGACGTCGGCGTGGACGTGCTCTCCCTCGGCGGCACCAAGAACGGGGCGCTGCTGGCCGAGGCCGTCGTCGTGCTCGACCCGGACGCCGCGGACGGCCTCGTGTACCTGCGCAAGAACCAGATGCAGCTGGCCTCGAAGATGCGCTTCGTCTCGGCGCAGCTGCTCGCCCTGTTCGACGGCGACCTGTACCTGCGCTCCGCCCGCCACGCCAACGCCATGGCCGCCCGGCTGCGCGCCGTCATCGAGGCGGGGGTCGCCGACGGCTCGCTGGCCGGCGTCGAGTTCACGCAGGCCACGGACGCCAACGCCGTGTTCGCCGTCCTGCCCGAGGGCGTGGCCGACCGGCTGCGCGCCCGCTTCCGGTTCTACGACTGGGACGCGGCGCGCCGCGAGGTGCGCTGGGTGTGCGGCTTCGACACGACCGAGGAGGACGTGGACGCGTTCACGGCGGCGCTGCGCGCCGAACTCGTCCCCGCCGTCTGACGGACGCGCCCGGCCGGGATACCCTTCTACCACCGTGCAGCAGGGTGGGACGCCGCGGCCTTCGACGCGCGTCCGACCGCTCCTCCACCGAAAGGCCACCGTGGACACCAGCGCACCCCGGACGTCCCCGTCGACGCCGGCCGCCTCCGCCGCCCACGCCACCCATGAGGGCGGCTCCCTGCAACGCACCCTCAAGTCCCGGCACCTGACGATGATCGCGATGGGCGGCGCCATCGGCACGGGCCTGTTCGTGGCCTCGGGCAACACCATCGCGACCGCCGGCCCCGGTGGCGCCCTCGTGGCCTATGTGGCCATCGGCTTCATGGTGTTCCTGCTGATGCAGTCGCTCGGCGAGATGTCCACGTACCTGCCGGTCTCCGGCGCGTTCGAGGAGTACTCGACCCGCTTCGTGAGCCCCTCGTTCGGCTTCGCCATCGGCTGGAACTACTGGTACAACTGGGCGATCACGGTGGCCGCCGAGCTCGTCGCGGCGGCCCTGATCATGCGGTACTGGCTCCCGGACGTGCCCTCGTGGATCTGGTCCGCGATCTTCCTCGCGCTGCTCTTCGGCCTCAACGCCCTCTCCACGCGCGCCTACGGCGAGAGCGAGTTCTGGTTCTCGCTCATCAAGGTCGCCACGGTGGTGATCTTCCTGGTGCTCGGCGTCCTGATGATCGTCGGCATCCTCGGCGGCTCCTCCCCCGGCTTCCACAACTGGACGGACGGCGAGGCCCCCTTCGTGGGCGGCGGCGCCGGCATCCTGGCGATCTTCATGGTGGCCGGCTTCTCCTTCCAGGGCACCGAGCTGGTCGGCGTGGCCGCGGGCGAGGCCGAGGACCCGGAGAAGAACGTGCCCAAGGCGATCCGCACCGTGTTCGTGCGCATCCTGCTCTTCTACGTCGGCGCAATCACCGTCGTCGGCTTCCTCATCCCCTACACCAGCCCCCACCTGCTGGGCAGCGACGTCGAGGACATCTCGATCTCCCCGTTCACGCTCGTCTTCGAGAACGCGGGCGTGCTCGCCGCCGCCTCCGTGATGAACGCCGTGATCCTCACGGCCATCCTCTCCGCGGGCAACTCGGGCCTGTACGCCTCCACCCGCATGCTCTGGGCCCTGGCCGACTCCGGCAAGGCCCCGCGCTTCCTGGCGAAGGTGAACCGGCGCGGCGTGCCCATGAACGCCCTCTACGCCACCACCGCGGTGGGCGCGGCGTGCTTCCTGACCACGTTCATCGGGGACGGCGCCGCCTACGTGTGGCTCGTCTCCGCCTCGGGCCTGGCCGGGTTCATCGTGTGGATGGGCATCGCCTGGAGCCACTACCGGTTCCGGCGGGCCTACGTCGCGCAGGGCCACGACCCGAAGGACCTGCCCTACCGCGCCTTCCTGTTCCCCCTGGGCCCGATCGTCGCGCTGGTCATGTGCGCCGTCGTGATCCTCGGCCAGAACTACCAGGCGTTCATGGGCGACGTGGACCTCGTGGCCGTGGCCAGCGCGTACATCGGCCTGCCCCTGTTCCTCGCGCTGTGGCTCGGCCACAAGCTCGTCACCGGCTCGAAGCCGGTCCGCTACGAGGACGCCGACCTCACCCGCGTCCTGGACTGAGTCCCCCACCTCGGAGGTCGCCGTGCCCGCCCCCTCCTCCCACGCTCCCGCCGCCACCCACACCGCCCGGGGCCGCCTGGTCTGGGTGGACGTCGCGCGCGGCCTGGCCCTGGTCGCGATGATGGTCGCCCACACGGCGCCCGCCGGCGGCCCGGGTGGGGTGCTCCACCTCTCCGAGCACCTCACCGCGCCCCTGTTCGCGGCGCTCGTGGGCGTGGGCGCGCGCCTCGAGGTGGAGTGGCTGGGCCGTGGCCGGGCCGTGCCCCGCGCGCTTGTGCGGGCGGCCGCCCTGTTCGGGGCGGCGTGGCTGACCGGGCTCTTCGGGGCGGCCGTCGTGAACGTGCTGGCGCACCTGGCTGTGCTCACGGTGCTCATGGCACTGCTGGCCGCCCTCCCCCTCGCCGCGCACCTCGTGCTCGCCGTCCTGGCCGGCGGAGGCGGCCTCCTGCTCGCCGCCACACCGACGGCCGACGTCGTCGACCGGCTCCTCCCCGCCGCGCAGGCGCTCGGGCTGAGCCGCGCGACGCTGACCCCGTGGGTCTCCGCGTTCCTCACGGACGGCCCGTACCGTCTCCCCCTGTTCCTCGCGTGGGCGCTGCTGGGGGCGGTGCTGGTCGCCACCGTCCACGGAACGACGACGGCGGCCCCGGCCCGGCGCGCACGGCTCACGGGGCTCGCCTGGGCGGCCGGGGGGATCGCGCTGGCCGGCGTCGTGCTCGCCCTGTCCCGGACGCAGACCGGCGCCGCCCCCGTGCCCTACACGGCGACCCCCGCGGAGGCCCTGCTGGACACGGGCCTCGTGCTGACCGTGCTCGGCGGGTGCGCGGCCCTGGCGCCGCGGTGGGCCGGGCTGCTGGCCGTGCCCGGCGCGATGACGCTGTCCGTGTACGTGGCGCACCTGTGGTACCTCGGCTGGGTGCGGGGGCTCGGACCCGGGCCGTGGCGCAGCGCCACGGGCACGGACGACACGTGGTTCAACCTGGCCGTGCTGGTGGCCGGCGCGCTGCTGCTGCCGCTGCTGTGGCGGGCCGTCGTGCGTATCGGCCCGTTCCGCGCGGGGCCGCTGGAGGGCGTCGTCCGCCTGCTGACGGCCCCGTTCGACCGCGCGCGCTGACCGACGTCCACCCCAGCGGGTAGCCTCGAGAGCGTGAGCGAGCGAACCACCTACCTGCTGATCGACGGCGAGAACATCGACGCCACCCTCGGCACGTCCATCCTGCAGCGGCGCCCCCAGCCCGACGAGCGGCCACGCTGGAAGCGCCTGCTCGGCTACCTCGAGGACCGCTGGGACCAGCCGGTCAAGGGCCTGTTCTTCCTCGCCATCGACGGTGAGATCCCCATCCCGTTCGTCCAGGCGCTCACCGCCCTCGGCTTCCAGCCGATCATGCTGCGGGGCGAGGGCAAGGTCGTGGACATCGGCATCCAGCGCACCGCGGAGGCGCTGCTGGGCCGGGAGGACGACGTCGTCCTCGTCAGCCACGACGCCGACTTCGCCCCCCAGCTCACCGACCTCGCGGCCACGCCGGGCCGACGCACCGGGATCATGGGCTTCGAGGAGTTCCTCTCCCACGAGCTGCGCCGCATCCCCGGGGTCGAGTTCTTCGACCTGGAGCACGCGGTGGGCGCGTTCGACTCGTCCCTGCCGCGCCTGCGCGTGATCGACGTCGAGGCGTTCGACCCGAACGAGTTCCTCTGACCCGCCGGGGGCGGCCCGCGGCTCAGTCCGTGGGCAGCTCCAGCAGGCGTTCGACGGTGGCGGCCACCCCGTCGTCGTCGCACGCCCCGACCACGCCGTCCGCCGCGGCCAGCAGCGACGGGTGGCCCGAGGCCACGGCCAGGCCGAGACCGGCCCACTGGAGCATCTCCAGGTCGTTGGGCATGTCCCCGAACGCGACGACGTCGGCCGGCGCGACCCCCCGGCTCGCGGCGAACTCGGCGAGGGTCGCCGCCTTGTGCACGCCGGGCGCGGACATCTCCACGAGCGCGATGCCGGGCGCGGAGTGCGTGGCGCTCACGAGCTCGTCCAGCTCGGCGCGGGCCGCGGCGAGGAAGGCGTCCGGGGACAGGGTGTCCGAGCGGGCCAGCAGCTTCACGACGCCCAGCCGACCCGGCAGCGCGGCCTCGAGCGTGGCCGCCGCGTGGACCTCGGCCCGGAACTCCGCGCGCTCGGAGAACGCGTGCTCCCAGAAGAAGCCCTCGAGGGTCTCGGCACCGAAGGACACGGTGCGGTCCAGCGCGCGCAGCCGGTCCGTGGCGGTCCACACGGCCTCGACGGGCATGGGGTGGGCGATCAGGACGTCGTCCGTGGCGGTGTCCACGACGACGGCGCCGTTGGAGCAGATCACCGGGCCGACGGGACCCAGCTGCGCGCTCAGCGGGCCGAGCCAGCGGAGGGGACGGCCGGTCACGAACACCACCTCGACGCCGGCGTCGTGGGCCTCGCGCAGCGCCGCGATGGTGCGCGGGCTCAGGCGCCCCGACCGCGTGTGCCGGTACCCGATGATGGTGCCGTCCAGGTCCGTCGCGATCATCCGCGGACGGCGCGAGGGCAGGGGCAGGGCGGGCATGCGCCCAGTCTAGGCCGGGGCCGTGCGGCGGGCCGGGGTGTCCTCCGCGGGCGAGCGGGGGCACGATGGGGGCGTGGACACCGCACAGCAGACCACCGCACAGGACACCGCCCCGGACCCCGCGTCGACGACGCCCCGCACGGTCACCGTCACCGGCGCCGCCGGCAACATCGGCTACGCGCTGCTCTTCCGCATCGCCGCCGGCGGGATGCTCGGCCCGGACACCCCGGTCCGGCTGCGCCTGCTCGAGATCCCGGCCGCCCTGGGCGCCGCGGAGGGCACCGCCATGGAGCTCGCCGACGCGGCCTTCCCGCTGCTGGCCGACGTGGAGGTCACGGAGGACCCGGCCCGCGCCTTCGACGGGGTGCAGCACGCGCTGCTCGTCGGCGCACGGCCGCGCACGAAGGGCATGGAGCGCGGCGACCTGCTCGAGGCGAACGGCGGGATCTTCGGGCCGCAGGGCCGGGCGATCAACGACCACGCGGCGCAGGACGTGCGGGTCGTCGTCGTCGGGAACCCGGCCAACACCAACGCGCTGATCGCCGCCGCGCACGCCCCGGACGTGCCGGCCGAGCGCTTCACGGCGCTGACCCGGCTGGACCACAACCGGGCCGTGGCGCAGCTGGCGGCGCGGGCCGGCGTCGCGGTGACGGACGTGTCCGGCGTGACGATCTGGGGCAACCACTCCGCCACCCAGTTCCCGGACCTCACCCACGCCCGCGTGCGGGTGGACGGGACGTGGCGGCCGGCGCTCGAGGTGGTGGACCCGGTGTGGGCGAGCGAGGAGTTCGTGCCGCGCGTGGCGAGGCGGGGCGCGGAGATCATCGAGGTGCGCGGGGCGAGCTCGGCGGCGTCGGCGGCGTCCGCGGCGATCGATCACATGCGCGACTGGACCCTCGGCACCGGTGTGGACGCGGACGGTGCGCCGCGCCGGACGTCGGCCGCGGTGGTCTCGGACGGCTCCTACGGGGTGCCGGAGGGGCTGATCAGCTCGTTCCCCGTGACCTCCGACGGCGGCACCGCGTGGCGGATCGTGCCGGGGCTGGAGCCGGACGAGTCCGTGCTGCCGGGTGAGGGCGGGCGGCTGGCCGCGACCGTCGCCGAGCTGGAGGCCGAGCGCGACGCCGTGCGAGGGCTGGGCCTGCTCTGAGGCGGCCGGGATCGTCTGCGTCTCTGACCCTTCTGGGGGCGTCCCCGCCCGCCGGAAGGGTCGGATGCGCAACAGATTCGTGCGGGGACGGGAGGGCGTGGGGTCAGTCCGCCAGCTCGGCCCGCGTGGGCGGGTCCGCCCCCGGGCGGGAGGCCGTGATCGCCGACGCGCGGGAGGCGTAGATCAGCACCGACTCGACGTCGGCCGGGTCCATCGCGTGCAGGCGGCCGCGGTTCGCGGCGCCGAGCAGGGAGCGGTCGTCGAGGGCGGCGAGCAGGGCGGCGGTGAACGAGTCGCCGGCGCCCACGGTGTCCGCGACGTCCACGGGCACGATCGGGCGCTCCACCACGCCGTGCGCGGTGACGGCCACGATGTCCTCGGCGCCGCGGGTCATCACCACGAACGCCGGGCCCATCTGCTGCCACGCCTGCAGCGACTCGCGCAGCGGGCGGTCCGGGTACAGCCACGCGATGTCCTCGTCCGAGGCGTGCACC
The DNA here is from genome assembly GCF_900537135.1 of Micrococcus sp. Alg238-R198. NCBI lineage: Bacteria > Bacillati > Actinomycetota > Actinomycetes > Micrococcales > Micrococcaceae > Micrococcus > Micrococcus sp. Alg238-R198. Next base: position 24,247 of record NZ_UNRH01000007.1, on the reverse strand, counting down.
ACGTCCGCCAGCCGCACGGACTCCTCCGCGCGGGCGCGGGCGAACGCCCGGTCCGGCACGATCGTGGGCCGCACGTTGGGGTCGTAGCTGATGGTCGTGACCGCGGAGATCCGCTCGAGCAGGGCCATCACCTCGGCGTCGCCGGGGGCGAGCATGGTGGCGATGGAGCCGGCATGCATGTGGTGCAGCGGGCCGCCGGCGGCGTCGTCGAAGTCCCGGGCGAGCGCGGCGGCGGGCGGCAGCGTCCAGTCCAGCTCGAACTCATAGCTGGCGGCGCCCGTGGGGTCCAGGCGGGCGGTGGCCACGGAGGTGGCGGCGGCATCCGGCTCGAGCAGGCAGCGCACGCCGTTCTCCCGCAGATGCGAGGCGATCATGTCCCCGTGCGCATCGCGGCCGAGGCGGCCGGCGAACAGGACGGGCCGCTCCAGCCGACTCAGGCCCACGGCCACGTTCAGGGGGCTGCCCCCGACGTGCACGCGGGGGGTCGCGGTGTCCGAGACCACGACGTCGACGAGCGCCTCTCCGATCACACCACAGTACTGAGCCACGCGCCCCACGGTACCCTAATCACCGGCGCGGAACCGGGGCTGTGCTCAGGCTTCCAGGCCCCCGAGAAACGCCCGACACCCCCATCCCCGACCCCTCGGCAGGCGGCCATGTCCCCCACCCCCACCCGGCCCTCGCGCGGCCCCGGCTGGCGCCTCCACGGCGACGGCCGCACCATCACCCCGGGCACCGTCGTCGCCCCGGACGAGCGGCTGAGCTGGCCCCGGACCGTGGGCATCGGCGTGCAGCACGTGATGGCCATGTTCGGCGCCACCGTGCTCGTGCCCGCCCTGACCGGCATGCCCGCGACGACGGCGCTGCTCTTCTCCGGCCTGGGCACCCTGCTCTTCCTGGTCATCACGGGCAACCGCCTGCCCTCGTACCTGGGCAGCTCGTTCGCGTTCATCGCACCCCTGACGGCCGCCGCCACGATCGGCGGCACGGGGGCCGCGCTCGGCGGCATCCTCGTGACGGGCCTGCTGCTCACGGTGATCGGCGCGATCGTGCACCGCGCCGGCACCGGGTGGATCCACGCGCTCATGCCGCCGGCGGTGATGGGCACGATCGTGGCCCTGATCGGCCTCAACCTCGCCGGCGCCACGACGACGGCCATGCAGGAGGTGCCCGTCACCACGTTCGGCACGGCCCTGGCGGTGGTGCTCACGGCCGTGACGTTCCGGGGGCTCCTGGGCCGCCTGTCCATCCTCGTGGGCATCGTGGTGGGCTACGTGCTGGCCCTCGCGCAGGGCCAGGTGGACTTCGCCGCCGTCCGGGAGGCCGCCTGGATCGGGCTGCCGCCCTTCCATGGCCCGGAGCTGCGCTGGGACCTGCTGCCCCTGTTCCTGCCCGTCGTGCTCGTGCTGGTCGCGGAGAACATCGGCCATGTCAGGACCGTCGGGCTGATGACCAAGCGCGACCTGGACCCGCTCACCGGCCGTGCCCTGATCGCGGACGGCCTGTCCACCGTGCTCTCCGGCGCGGGCGGCGGCGTCGGCACCACCACGTATGCGGAGAACATCGGCGTGATGGCCAGCTCGCGCGTCTACTCGACGGCGGCGTACTGGGTGGCCGGCCTCACCGCGATCGCCCTCGCGTTCCTGCCGAAGTTCGGGGCCGCCGTCGCCACCATCCCGGCCGGGGTGGCCGGCGGCGCGGGCATCATCCTCTACGGGATGATCGGCATGATGGGCGTGCGCATCTGGGTGCAGAACCGCGTGGACTTCTCCAACACCGTGAACCTCATGACGGCGGGTGCGGGCCTGATCATCGCGATCGCCGACCCCCAGCTCGTGGTCGGCGGGCTCGTGTTCGGCGGCATCACGCTCGGCACGGTCGCCGCCCTGGTGGTGTACCACCTCATGACGGCGATCGCCCGCGCCCGCGGCACCGAGCCGGTGCCCGAGGACGAGGAGCAGTTCGAGGCCTCGGAGGCCGGCCGGCTCGGCTGACCCCGGCCCCGGGCGCCCCGCCTCGCGCATCCCCGCGCCACGCGCACTTTCGGTCGTGAGATAGGGCCAATCTCACGACCGAAAGCGCTGAGAACCCCCATTTCACGTTCGAAAACGCGGGGTGGGCGGACTGGGGCGGGGCCGGGCGGGGCTGGGGGGCGGGTCCCGTCAGCCGGCCGCGACCTCCTCGTCGGCGAGGGCGAGGACCTGGTCGAGCACGTCGAGGCCGAAGCGCAGGTCCTCGTCCGAGATGTTCAGCGGCGGGCACAGGTGGAACCGGTTCTCGGCCATGAACAGCAGCAGCCCGCGGTCCTTGGCCTCGGCCATCATCCGCCCCATCACGGGCGCGACCTGACCGAGCGGGGCCAGCCGCTCCCGGGTCTGCCGGTCCTTCACCAGCTCGACGGCCCAGAACGCGCCGGCGCCGCGCACGTCGCCCACGCTCGGATGGGCCGCGGCGATCTCGGCCAGGCGCGGCCCGATGACCTCCTCGCCGATGCGCTTCGCGTGGGCGACCATGCCCTCCTCCTCCATCGCGGTGATCGCGGCGACGGCGGCCGCGCACGCGAGGGGGTGGCCCGAGTAGGTCAGGCCGCCGGGGTAGGGCGTGGTCGCGAAGCTCTCGTAGACGTCGTCGCTCATGGCGACGCCGCCCAACGGCACATACCCGGAGTTGACCCCCTTGGCGAACGTGACGATGTCCGGGGTGACGCCCGTCAGCTGGTGGCCGAACCACTCGCCCACGCGGCCGAAGCCGACCATGACCTCGTCGATGATCAGCAGGATCCCGTGCTCACGGCACAGCTCCTTGACGCCGGCCATGTAGCCGGGCGGCGGCAGGAAGATGCCCGCGGTGCCGGGGACGGCCTCGAGGATCACGGCGGCCACGGTGGAGGGGCCCTCGAGCTCGATCACGTCGCGCAGGTGGGCCAGCGCGCTCTCGGCCTCCTGCTCGTCGCTCTCCGAGCCGAACGCGGAGCGGTACGTGTACGCGGGCTGGAAGTGCACGACGCCGTCGGACGCCGAGTCCGAGCCCACGCGCCGCAGGGAGCCGGTCAGGTTCGCCGTCAGGCGCGTGGCGCCGTGGTACGAGAGGTACGCGGAGAGCACCTTGTGCCGGCCCGTGTGCAGGCGTGCCATCCGCACCGCGTGCTCGTTGGCCTCCGCGCCCGCGTTCGTGAAGAACACGTGGTTGATGGACTCCGGCAGCCGCTCCGTGATCAGCCGGGCCGCCTCGGACCGGGCGTCGTTGACGTGCTGCGGGGCCACGGTGGCGAGCGTCTCGGCCTGTTCGCGGATCGCGGCCACGATCTTCGGGTGGCGGTGGCCGACGTTCGTGAAGACGAGCTGCCCGCTGAAGTCGACCATGGGCCGACCCTCGCCGTCCCACACCCACGACCCCTCGGCGTCGAGGATGGTCATCGGATTCAGATCGCGCTGCGCGCTCCACGAGTGGAACACGTGCGCGCGGTCGAGCTCGTGGGCGCGGCGGCCCCGCTCGATGGCCTCGTCGCTGATCCGGGGGTCCCGGCGACCGACGTGCTGCTGATGCTCGGACATGCGCCCTCCTTGGTGTGATGCGGGTCATTCCGAGCATAGGCGCGCCCGCCCTCAGCGCGAGCTGGCGCCCCGCCGCCCGCGCGCCACCCCCACGAACGCCTGCACGAGCTCCGAGTCGGCCGCCTTGAGCCAGGCCAGGGCGACGTCCCAGCCGGGGTGGCGGGCGTCGTCGTCGCCGTGGCCCGCGGGATCCGCCCCGTCGACGACGGCGGCGCCCGCCTCCGCCTCGGCCCGCGCCTGCTCGTCCGCGAGCGCGGACCGCGTGGCGGCGGCCTCGCGGTCGGCGCGGGACAGGCCCACGGTGTCGTCGAGGGTGGAGGCCAGCGGCAGCACGATCACGTCCTTGCGGCCGAACATGCGGGCCACGGACATCGGCAGCACGACGTGGCCGGCGCCGGACGCGGCGATCTCCAGGGCCATCCGCTCGCCCGCGCCGGGCAGCTCGGCGGCGTCCATCGGCTCCGGGCTGGGGGCCGGGGCGAAGCGGGCGGGATCCAGCTCCTCGTCCGGGTCGAGCTCGGCGGGCGGCACCGGGCCGTCCGCGTCCACGTCCCACGCGGCGAGCAGGTGGTCCCTGCCCACGCACACCACCGGCAGCTCGGAGTAGACGCCCACGAGGTGCACGTGCCGCGGGTCGACGCCGCCGGCGCGCAGGAACTCCTCGACGGGCACGTCGCGTCGGCGCCGCACGTAGCCCAGCTGCGGCAGGAAGTGGCGGGGCTGACCGGCGGCGTCGTGGGCGAGGTGGGCCAGCTGGGCCGCGTCGTCGTGGTTGACGAGCTGCACCGTGCGCTGACGCGTGGTGAACCGCTCCACCCACGTGGACGGCGTGGCCCCGGGGATGGTGGCCAGGAAGAGGGTCTCGGGCGGGACGGGCAGGTCGGCCGGTGGCGCGGGCGCGGGACGACGCCGGCCCTCGCCCCCGGCGCGGCCCGCAGGCTTCACGCCCTTGGCCACGCCGCGCCCGCCGCCGGAGCGGGTGGACCGGGCGGGGCCGCCCCTGCTCGCGCGGGACTTCCCGCCCCGGCCGCCACGGGAGCCGCTCAGCGGACCTTCTCCTTCAGGAAGGAGACGGCGCGGTCCCAGGCGAGGGCCGCGGCCTCGGGCCGGTAGTTGCCCTGGGGGTTCTCGTCGTTGTGGAAGGCGTGCGGGGCGTCGTAGTAGAAGTACTCGACGTCGGCCCCGGACTCCTCACGGATCTGCTGCTCCTGCTCCCGCGCGTCCTCGACGGGGAAGGAGTCGTCCTGCTCGGCGTAGTGGCCCTGGACGGCGGCGGTGACGCCGGAGAAGTCGCCGGGCACGCCCTGGCCCACGCCGTAGAAGGGCACGGCGGCGGAGACCTTGTCGCCCTGCTGGGCCGCGAGGGCGAGCACGAAGCCGCCGCCCATGCAGAAGCCGATCGCGCCCACGGTCTGCGAGGTCACCTCGTCCCGGGCGAGCAGCCAGTCGACGGCGCCGGCCAGCTGGCGGGCCCCCTCCTCGGCGGGCAGGTTCTGCATCATCTCGCCGGCCTCGTCGCCGTCGTGGGCGATCCAGCCTCCGTAGAGGTCGGGGGCGAGCGCGACGAAGCCGAGGTCGGCGAGGCGGTCGCACACATCCTTGATGTGGTCCACCAGGCCCCACCACTCCTGGATCACGATCACGCCGGGGCCCTTCCCGGAGGCGGGCAGCGCGAGGTAGCCGTGGCCCGTCCGGTCGCCGTCCTGGCCGGCGTCCTTGGTGGGCAGGTCGAACGTGACGTTCTGGTGCGGGGTCTTCGAAGCCATCATGGGCCCCACCCTATGAGGAGACCGGGCCCCTCATCGAGGGACCCGGTCTCGACGCGCGAGGTCGACTCAGGCTCAGGCCTGGGCGTCGGCCTCGGACAGCACGAAGGCGGCGCCGATCTCGAGCTTCACCTTGTCCGAGACCAGGACGCCGCCGGCCTCGGTGGCGGCGTTCCAGGTCAGACCGAAGTCCTTGCGGGAGATCTCGCCGGTGGCCTCGAAGCCCACGCGGGTCGCGCCGAAGGGATCCTTGTCCTGGCCGCCGAACTCGGCCTCAAGCTCCACGGTCCGGGTGACGCCGTGCAGCGTCAGCTCCCCGACCAGGGTGAACTCCTCGGGCTCGCCGCGGACCTCGGTGGAGCGGAAGGTCATGGTGGGGAACTGCTCCACGTCGAAGAAATCGGCGGAGCGCAGGTGGCCGTCGCGGCCCTCGTTCTTGGTGCTGATGGAGGCGACGTCGACGGTCACGTCCACGGAGGACTGGGCGAACTGCTCGGCGATGACGAGCTGGCCCTCCACGGCGTGGAAGGTGCCGCGCACCTTGGAGATGCCCGCGTGGCGGACGACGAAGTCGACGTCCGAGTGGGCGGCGTCGAGATTCCAGGTTCCGGTGGTGATGGCGTTCATGGGGTGCTCCTTCTGAAGCGGGTCTGTCTGGTGTGTCCGGGGTGGGCCGCCGCGGCGGCGATGGCTCCTGGGCCTCCGAACTTGTTTCAAATTCAAACATCATCCGGGCAGGCCGTCCACGCTTGATCGTCAAAATTCGAAATAGAGACGGAGGTCACGGTCCGGGGGCACATCAGGCCGCGTCCGCCCACGACGACGGCCCGGAACCTCCGGGGTTCCGGGCCGTCGGCCCGCGGTCGGGCAGCGGGGCCGCGCTCGGGCGGCCGGACGGGGTCAGGCGGCGGGGCCGCCCCCCGTCACGGGTAGAGGCCGCGGGTGCGGTGGGCCTCGGCCACGCGCTGGACAGCGGTCAGGGTGGCGGCCTCGCGCAGGCTCACGCGGCGGCTCTCGGAGGTGGCCAGCACCGCCTTCCATGCGGCGACCATGCGCCGCTTCAGGCGCTCGTCCACCTCCTCGCGGCTCCACCAGTAGGCCTGGTTCGCCTGGACCCACTCGAAGTAGGAGACGATCACGCCGCCGGCGTTGGCCAGGATGTCCGGGACGACCAGGACGCCCTTCTCCTCGAGGATGCGGTCGGCCTCGCCCGTGGTGGGGCCGTTGGCGCCCTCCACGACCAGCCGGGCGCGCACGCGCGGGGCGTTCTCCTCGGTCAGCACGGACTGCACGGCGGCCGGGACCACGAGGTCCACGTCCATCTCGAGCAGCTCGTCCGCGTCCATGGGCGCGGTGCCGGGGGTGTCCTTCACGGAGCCGGTGTCCCAGAGCTGCCTCTGCAGGGCGTCGTAGTGCAGGCCCTCGTCGTCGCGCACGGCGCCGTACTGGTCCGACACGGCCACGACCTTCACTCCGGCCGCCTCGAGCAGCTCGACCGTGCCGGCGCCGACCTTGCCGAAGCCCTGGACCGCGGCCGTCGCCCGCGACGGCTCGATGCCGAGGTGCTCGAGCGCGGCGAGCGCCACGTAGACCACGCCCGCCGAGGTGGCGGAGGCGCGGCCCAGCGAGCCGCCGAGCGAGACGGGCTTGCCGGTGACCACGCCGAGCGTGGTGTGGCCGACGTTCACCGAGTAGGTGTCCATCATCCAGGCCATGGTCTGCTCGTCCGTGCCCACGTCCGGGGCGGGGATGTCCACCTCGGGGCCGATGATCGGCTGGATCTCGGAGGTGTAGCGACGGGTGACGCGCTCGAGCTCGGCCTTCGAGTACTGGCGCGGGTCGATGGTCACCCCGCCCTTGGCGCCGCCGTAGGGCACGTCCAGCAGGGCGCACTTCCAGGTCATCCACATGGCCAGTGCGCGGACCTCGTCCAGGTCCACGTCCAGGCTGAAGCGCACGCCGCCCTTGGCCGGGCCGCGGGAGAAGTTGTGCTGCACGCGGTAGCCGCGGAGCACCTCGGTGGAGCCGTCGTCGCGGCGCAGGGGGATGGAGACGGCCATCTCGCGGCGGGGGGCGGCGAGCATCTGGTGCAGGCCCTCGTCGTAGCCGAGCGTCTTCACGGCGGCGGAGAGCTGGGCCAGGGCGTTGTCGAGCGGGGAGGACGGGGCCGTCACGGCCTCGTCCTCGGCGGGGATCCTCGTCATTGAGCGTCCTCGTGGTCCGGTGGGCAGGGATGTGTCGCGGCCCGACCGACGCGCGGAGGGCCGCGCCCCATTGCGCGGCCGACGTCGTCCGGACCCCGATGAACGCTACGCGCTCCCCCCGCACCCGTCACCCCTTCTGAGCCGAGATCCACGCCCACCCGGGTGACGTCGGACACGGTGGCGTGTACTGTGCTGTGGACGCGCCGCACACCCGCGGCGCCCTTCGGCGTCGAACCAACGCCGCTCGCTCAGGGCCCACCTGGTCCGTCCCCCGGCCGTCCGCCGCGCGAGGCACCCCGCCCGCGACCTCGGCCCGACGCCCCAGCCCCGTGAAGGAGCCCCTCATGACCGTGACCCTGCCCGCCGCGATCACCCCCTCCCCCGCGTTCCAGCCCGTGCCCGGCCAGCGCATCGATCCGGAGCTCGCCCGCTCCTGGCTGCTGGTCAACGCCGCCCAGCCCGAACGGTTCCAGCCCGCCGAGGACTCGGCCGCGGACATCGTCATCCTCGACATCGAGGACGCCGTGGCCCCCAAGGACAAGGACCAGGCCCGCGCGGACGCCGTCGCCTGGCTGACCTCCGGGCACACCGGCTGGGTGCGGCTCAACGGCTACGGCTCGCGGTGGTGGGAGCAGGACGTCGAGGCGCTCGCCGCGGCCCTGCCCGCGCACCTGGGCGGGCCGGTCGCCGAGGGCGGCCTGGCCGGCGTCGTGCTGGCGATGGTGGAGTCCACGGACCACGTGAACGAGACCGCCCGACGGCTGCCCGGCGTGCCCGTCGTGGCGCTCGTGGAGACGGCGCGCGGGCTGCAGCGGATCGACTCGATCGCCGCCGCGAAGGGCACGTTCCGGCTGGCCTTCGGGATCGGCGACTTCCGCCGCGACACCGGCCTGGGCGAGTCGCCGATGGCGCTGGCGTACACGCGGTCCCAGTTCACGATCGCGGCGCGGGCCACGGGGCTGCCGGGCGCGATCGACGGGCCGACCGTGGGCTCCACCGGCGTGAAGCTCGCCGAGGCGACGGCGGTGACCGCGGAGTTCGGCATGACCGGCAAGCTGTGCCTCGCGCCGGAGCAGTGCGCGGCCGTGAACGAGGGGCTCAGCCCGTCCCAGGAGGAGCTGGCGTGGGCCCACGAGTTCCTCGCGGACTTCGAGGCCGACGGCGGCGAGATCCGCAACGGCTCCGACCTGCCCCGCAAGGCGCGCGCGGAGAAGATCCTCGGGCTGGCCACCGCGTTCGGGGTGCACTCCACGCGGTACCCGGACCAGGACAACGCGATCACGGCGCCGTCGGACACGTACCACTACTGAGCGGGCCGCCGCCCACCAGAAACGCGGGTTGAGTTGTCACGGGTGCGGAGGCCGCACACCGGTGACAACTCAACCCGCGTTGTCTCGGGGGGCGCGGATCCCGCCTCCGCTCACACGTCCTGACGCGTCCGGCGCACGACGGCGGCCCGCACCGAGAACGCCAGCACGATCGCCAGGATCCCGTAGATCACCCACGTGATGGGGGTGGAGACGAGCACGGCCGGGTCGCCCACCGAGCTGAGCAGGGCGTCGCGCAGGCTGGTCTCCGCCAGCGGGCCGAGCACCATGCCGATCATCAGCGGCGCCAGCGGGTAGCCGTACCGCCTCATCAGGAAGCCCAGCACGCCGATCCCCAGCAGCATCAGCAGGTCGAACACCGCGCCCGTGGTGGCGTAGATGCCCAGCCCGCAGAACAGCGTGATCCCCGCGTAGAGGTAGTGCTTCGGGATGAGCAGGAGCTTGGCCCACAGCTGCGCGAACGGCAGGTTGATCGCCAGCAGCACGATCATCGCGATGAAGAAGCTCGCCAGCAGCGCCCACACGAGGTCCGGGCTGCGGTCGAACAGCAGGGGGCCGGGCTGCAGCCCGTACTGGCGGAACGCCGCCAGCATGATGGCCGCCGTCGCGGAGACGGGCAGGCCGAGCGTGAGCAGCGCGCCCATCGCCATGCCGGTGGTCGAGTTGCCCGCGGCCTCCGGGGCCGCCAGCCCGCGGATCGCGCCGCGGCCGAACTGCGGATGCGCCCGGCGCCGGTCCAGGCGCCGCTCGGCCGAGTACGCCAGGAACGTCGGCACCTCGGAGCCGCCCACCGGCACGATGCCGAACGGCAGGCCGATCGCCGTGCCGCGCAGCCACGCCGGGGCGGCCTCACGGAACTCGGCGCCCGACAGCCACGGCCGGCCGGTGCGACGGATGCGCAGGTCCTCGTGCTCGCGGCGCACCCGGGAGGCTACGTGGAACACCTCGCCGAGCGCGAGGATCGCCACCGTGACGGTCACGAGCGGAATGCCGTCGAACAGCTGCGGGGAGCCCATCGTGAAGCGCTCGGTGCCGGTCACCGCATCGATCCCAACGACGGCGATGCCCAGTCCCAGCACCAGGGAGGCCAGGCCGCGCAGCACCGAGTCGGCGACCACCGAGGAGGTGGCCACGAACGCGAAGAGCGCGAGCGCGAAGTACTCCGCGGGCCCGAAGCTCGTGGAGAACTCCGCCAGGACGGGGGCGAGGAACACGACGCACACCGAGGCCACCATGCCGCCGATGAAGGCGCCGAGCGCCGCCGTCGCCAGGGCCTGGGCCGCCCGGCCGTCCTGGGCCATGCGGTGCCCCTCGAACGTGGAGGCGATGGCCGAGGCCTGGCCGGGGGTGTTCATGAGGATGGCCATCGTGGAGTCGCCGAAGAGGCCGCCGAAGTACACGCCGGAGAACATGATGAACGCGGCGGTGGGCTCGAGGGCGAAGGTCATGGGCAGCAGCAGGGCCACGGCCATCGAGGAGCCGAGTCCGGGCATCACGCCGACCGCGGTGCCGAGCAGACAGCCCAGCACCACCCAGAGCAGGTTCATCGGGGTGAGGGCTCCGGCGAAGCCCTCCATGAGGAGTCCGAGGGTCTCCATGTCAGAAGCCACCTCCCAGGATGCCCGAGGGCAGGGTCAGGCCCAGGGCCACCGCGAAGCCGAGGTAGGCCAGCGAGGAGACGAACAGGGCGACGAGGATGTCGAACACGGGGTGCGGGGCGCCGAACGCGCGCGTGACGCACCAGAACAGCAGCGCCCCGGCGAGGATCCACCCCAGCCAGGGCAGCAGGACGGCGAACGCGAGGAAGCCGAGGAAGCACCAGGCCAGCGCGCCGAAGTCCGAGTGGAACAGGGTCAGCGGACCGGCCGCCTGCCCGACCTCGCCGTCCGCGTCGGCCTGACCCTCGGGGGACTGGCGCACGCGCACGACCTCCACCGCGAGCGCGGCGGCGATCACGAGGCCCGCGACCGCGAGGATCAGCGGGAAGAAGTCCGGGCCGGGGAAGTCGGCGCCCTCGGTGTCCATGGCCAGGGATCCCAGCAGCAGGTAGAGGCTGAACGCGGCCAGCACGGCCGGCATGACGAGCGCGGAGAGCCCGGCGGCGCGCCCCCAGCGGGAGGGGGCGTCGGCGGCGGGGGGGACGGTGGATGCGTGGCTCACTTGATCTCCTCCGTCAGCGTGCCGATGCGCTCCTTCTCGGCGGCGATGAACTCCTCGAGTTCGGCGCCGGAGAGGGGCACGGGGTTCCAGTAGTTGCGCTGCACCGCTTCCTTCCACTCGGGGGTGTCGACCGCCTCGGCGATGAGGGTCTCGAGCTCCGTGCGCTCCTCCGCGGAGACGCCCGGCGGCACGAACAGGGCGCGCCAGTTGGTGAGCGTGACGTCGTAGCCCTGGGAGCGCAGGGTCGGGATCTCCTCGACGCCGGCCAGCGGCTCGGCCGCCACCACGCCGAGGGCGCGCAGACGGCCGGCCTCGACCTGCGGGTAGATGTCGGCGAAGCCGCCGGCGGAGGCCTGGGCGGTGCCGTTGAGCAGGGCCTGGATGGCCTCGCCGCCGCCGTCGGACGGGATGTAGGTGGTGTCCGCGACCGGCACGTCGGCCGTTCGGGCGATGTCCGCCATGACGAGCTGGTCGAAGGAGCCGCCGCCGGTCCACGCCACGTGGGCGGGATCGGCGCGCCAGGCGGTCACCAGGTCGTCCATGCTCTGGTACGGCGAGTCCGCCGGGACCACCACGAGGCTGTACTCCTCGACGACGCGGCTGACCGCGGTGACCTGGGAGAGCTCGGGGCCGGTGCCACGGGCCGCGTGGGCGGCGATCTGGCCGGTGCCGCCCACCATGAGGTTGTTCGCGTCCTCGAGCGTGGTCAGCTGACCGAGGGCGATGTTGCCGCCGGCGCCGGGGATGTTGACCACCTGGACGTTGTTCACGAGCCCGTTGACGCGCATGGTCTGCTGCAGCTCGCGCTGGAACGAGTCCCAGCCGCCGCCGGCGGCCGCGGGGGCGATGAGGGTCAGGTTGGTGCGGATGTCGTTGCCTCCCGAAGCCGAGCGGATGGAGAAGGCGGAGGCCGCGAGCACGGTGAGCACCGCGATCACGCTGAAGACGATCCGGCCGACCCCCGTGCGTCGGCGCGGGGGGCCGTCGGGGGAGGTGGAGGGCATGGCGGTTCCTAACAGAGACACCCCGCCGCCAGGGAGTGGCGCCGGGGACAGGTGCGAGTGGTGGAGGTCACGGTAACAGCGCGGCGGGGCGGCGTGCACTCTGCGTCCGCAGAGTGACCGACGACAACCGGTCCGGGTGGTGACGGGGGCCGCGTCCATGACGCACAGTGGTCCCCATGACGATCATCAGCACCGGAACCAGCACCCCCGAGAGCGCCGCGGCCTGGCGGGCCGCCCTGGCCGAGGCGGCCCTGCGCGGGGAGGACGTGGTCTGGTTCTCCCTCGACGGGACCGAGCCGGACGAGGCGGAGGCACGCGAAGCCGGCGTCGACGTGTCCGTGGCACACGCCCAGGAGCGCGGCCGGGACGCCGTCGGCGACCTGCTCGAGCACGCCGAGCGTGTGGGCGCGAGCCGGATCGTGGTGGGCGTGAAGCACCGCTCCCCCGTGGGCAAGCTGCTGCTGGGATCGGCCGCGCAGCAGATCATCCTCGAGGCGCGCGTCCCGGTGGTGTGCGTCAAGCCGTGAGGGCCGGCGTCGGGCGGGCGGCCCCGCGCCCGGCCCACCCCGGGAACGCCGAAGGCCCCGGAACCACACGGTTCCGGGGCCTTCGTCCTCGGTGCGCGAGGGGGGACTTGAACCCCCACGTCCTTGCGAACACTGGCACCTGAAGCCAGCGCGTCTACCAATTCCGCCACTCGCGCGAGCGGCTTCCTGCTCTCGGCTCCGGGCATCCGGCGACCGTCACAGGCAGCGAGGAATACTCTAACCCCCGCCCGCCCGGGCGTGCAAATCGGCCCCGACGCCCACCCCCGCGTCCCCGCCACGCCGGCAGCTCGCCCCTCCGGCACCTCTCCCACCCGCGCTCCACCCCGCAGAATCCCGCTGTTCTCGGCGGTCTCCCAGCCCGGCCCGTAGTATCGGGACGGACAACTGTGGAAAGGGGCCCCGTCGTGGGACTTCTGGACAACCTCGAACGCGGCCTGGAGCGGGCCGTGCGCTCGGCCTTCTCGGCCGGCGGTCCGCGGGCGGTCAAGCCGGTGGAGATCGCCTCGGCCCTGCGACAGGCGATGGACGACGAGTCGTTCGCGCTGTCCGAGGGCCACACGGTCGCGCCCAACAGCTACGTGGTCCACTTCTCCCCCGCCGACTTCGAGCGCGCCCGCTCGTGGGGGTCCACCCTCGCCAGCGAGCTGTGCGACGAGGTCATCCGCCACGCCGACTCCCAGGGCTATGCGCTGCCCGGCACGGTCCGGGTCGCCTTCCACCCGGACGCGGACGTGCGCGCCGGGGACCTGCGCGTCGTCACCCGCCTGGACGACGGCTCGCTCACCGCCCCGGCCCCCCACGACGACGGCGCCTCGCCCGCCACCGCCCACGGCCCGGGAGCCTCGGCCGCGGCGCCGGACCGACTGGTCGAGGACCTGCCGGCGGCCGCGCCCCGCAAGCCCTCCCCCGCCCCGCGCGTCGGGCCCCGTCCGGCGCCCCGCCGGGCCGCCGCCTCGACCGCGCCCGCCGCCCCCGCCCACGCCGACCAGCCGACCGTCGTGATGGGCCGCCCCGTGACCGGGCCCGCCGGCCCGGCCCTCGAGCTGGACGGCCGCATGCTCCCCCTGGACGGGGACGACCTCATCCTCGGCCGCTCGGCCGAGCGTGCCGACCTCGTGATCCCGGACTCCTCGGTGTCCCGCGAACACCTGCGCCTGCTCACCGTCGGCTCCACGGTCACGCTCCTGGACCTGGGCAGTCGCAACGGCGTGCTCGTCAACGGCCGCCGCGTGGACGGCTCCGTCACCCTGCGCGACGGGGACGTGGTGACCGTCGGCCAGACCGAGCTGCTGTTCTTCGGCGGGACGGGGGGCCGCGCATGAGCGAGCTCGCCGTCGCCGTGCTCCGCATGGGCCTGCTGCTGGCCCTGTGGGTGCTGATCATCTCCATCGTCATGGCGCAGGGCCGCGACCTCGTGGTCGGCCGACGCAACAAGACACGCCTCCAGCAGGCCCAGCGCGACGCCGGCCTGGTCACCGCGGTGCCCGCGGCCGGGGCCGCCGGGGCGGGCTCGTCCGCGGTCGACCGCCCCGCGCCCGCGTCGACGCCGGCCCCCGCCGCGTCCGCGCCGACGACGCCGGCCCCGCGGCTGTCCCGGACCCTGCGGGTGGTCGAGGGCCCGAAGGCCGGGCAGACCATCGCCCTGGAGGGCCGTCCCCTGCTGATGGGCCGCGCCCAGGACGCCGACCTGGTGCTCGTGGACGACTACGCCTCCGGCCGCCACGCCCGGCTGTTCCCGCAGGGCACCCGCTGGTTCCTCGAGGACCTCGGCTCCACGAACGGCACCTACGTGAACGGCGCCCCCGTCACCCGCGCGCTGCCCGTGGGCCCCGGCACGGCCATCCGCATCGGCAAGACCGTCATGGAGCTCGAGGCCTGACCCATGACCCTCGTCCTCCGCTACGCCGCCCGCTCCGACGTCGGCCGCGTCCGTGCCAAGAACGACGACTCCGCCTACGTGGGCCGTCATCTGGCCGTGCTCGCGGACGGCATGGGCGGGCACGTGGGCGGCGACGTGGCAAGCGCGTCCACGGTGCTGGACCTGGCCCCGCTGGATGCGGTGGGCTACGAGGACCCGGCCACGGTGCTGCCGGACGAGATCCAGAACGCCAACCTGATCCTCAACGAGCTGGTGCACGCCAACCCCAAGCTCGCCGGCATGGGCACCACGTGCACCGCCGGCCTGCTCGCGGGGACCACGCTGCACATCGCGCACATCGGCGACTCCCGTGCCTACCGGCTCGCGGACGGCGAGTTCTCCCAGGTCACCACGGACCACACGTTCGTGCAGAAGCTCGTCGACGAGGGGCGCCTCGAGGCCGGGGAGGCCCCGTTCCACCCGAACAAGAACGTGCTCATGCGCGTGCTCGGCGACGTGGACGCCTCCCCCGAGCTGGACGTGTTCGAGGTGCCCGTCGCCCCCGGAGAACGGTGGCTGTTCTGCTCGGACGGCCTCACGGACGTGGTCCCCCCCGAGAAGATCCACGAGGTGCTGCGGGACTCGGAGGCTCTCAACCAGGCCGTCGACACCCTCGTGGACCTCACCCTCAAGGGCGGCGCCCCGGACAACGTCACCGTGGTGGCGTTCGAGATCGCGGAGGGCACGGCGGAGGAGCTGGCCCCCGTCCCGGACGTCCACCTGTCCGAGCAGGCCCTCGCCGCCGCCCACCCGCCCGAGGTCGGCCCGGTCTCCGGCCTGCTGCTGCGCGAGGACCTGGACGCACGGCCTCACCTGCTCGTCGGCGCGGCCTCCAACGCCGTGAAGACCGATCGCATCCCCGTGGTCACCCGCAGCTCCACGCGCCGCCGTGCCGCCGCCCTGCTCGGCGAGACGCCCGTGCCGGAGAACCGTCCCCGGCGCACCGCGGCCGTCCTCACGGACGGGCCGGATCCCGCCGCCGCCCCGCGCCCGGACGCCTCCGTCCCGCCCGCCGCGCCGAGCGGCACCGCTGCCGCCGCCGGCTCCTCCTCCGCCGCCACACCGGCCGCCACCGCTGCCGACCACCCGTCCGACGAGGCCGCCGAGCCGATGACCACGGCCCCCACCCCGGCCCCGGCGACCGCCGGGCCCGCCGGCGGCCCCGAGGACGGGGCCGCGCGTCGGCGGCGTGGAAAGGACGACCGCCCGGTGCAGTACCGCCGCGGCTGGTTCATCCCCGTGTTCACCACGCTGCTCGCCCTCACCCTCGCGGCCGTGGCCGTGTGGGGCTACCTGTGGACCCAGACGCAGTACTACGTGGGGGCCAACGACGGCCGGATCGCCGTGTTCAAGGGCGTCTCCCAGCGGCTGGGCCCGCTCGAGCTGTCCCACGTGGACCGCCAGACCGACCTCCCGGTGGACGCGCTGCCCGCGTACGCACGCGACCGCGTGAACGCCGGCATGCCCGCCCGGGACGTGGACCACGCGGAGCAGATCGTCGCCGAGCTGCGCGACTCGCTGCACCCGAACGCCCCCGCCCCCGCCGGTGAGCCCTCCGAGCGGGCCCGGCCGAGCACGACGCCGTCGTCGTCCTCCGCCCGCCCCTCGGACGCGTCCGGCTCCACCGCGCCGACGAGCCCGGCGTCGTCCCCGAGCGCGACGGGAGGTGAGGCCCCGTGACCGAGGTGATCTCCCCCGCACGCCCGCGCCGGAACATCGAACTGGTCCTGCTGCTGGCCGCCCTGGCCATCGCCCTGGGGGCGGACCTGCTGGGCATGATCGGCACGGACGCCCCGCTGGACTCCACCGCCTGGGTGCCGCTGGGCGTCTTCGGCGCCGCCACCCTCGTGCTGCACGTGGTCCTGCGGCTGCGGGCCCCCTACGCGGACCCGTTCATGCTGCCGATCACCGCCCTGCTCAACGGGCTGGGCCTGGCCATGATCCACCGGCTGAGCCAGGACGCCGCGATGGCCAACCCCACCTCGCAGCTCGTGTGGTCCGTCCTGGCCGTCCTGGTGGCCTCCGCCCTGGTGTTCCTGGTGCGCGACCACCGGGTGCTGCGGCGCTGGCCCTACCTGTTCCTCGCCGCGTCCGGCGTGCTGCTGCTCCTGCCGCTCGTGCCCGGGCTGGGCCTGAGCATGTACGGGGCGCGGATCTGGATCGACGTCGGATTCGGCACCTTCCAGCCCGGCGAGATCGCCAAGATCACGCTGGCCATCTTCTTCGCCGGCTACCTCTCCGCGAACCGCGACCTGATCCTGCTGGCCGGCCGCCGTGTGGGCCCGGTGACCTTCCCCCGAGCCCGGGACCTCGGCCCGTTGCTGGCCGGCTGGCTCCTGGCGCTCGGCGTGCTCGTGTTCCAGCGCGACCTGGGCTCGGCCCTGCTGTTCTTCGGCATGTTCATGGCGATGCTCTACATCGCCACGTCCCGCGCCTCCTGGATCCTCCTCGGCCTGGGCCTGATCGCCTTCGGCGCGGCGCTGGCGTTCCTGTTCATGCCGCACGTGACCGCCAGGTTCGAGATCTGGCTGAGGGCCTTCGACCCCGAGATCTACCATCGCGACTTCGGCGGCTCCTACCAGGTGGTCCAGGGCCTGTTCGCGATGGCCTCGGGCGGGCTGATGGGCACCGGCCTGGGCGCGGGCAACCCCACCCAGGTGCCGCTGTCCTTCTCGGACATGATCCTCACGGCCATCGGCGAGGAGCTCGGCTTCGTGGGCCTGGCCGCCGTGCTCGTCCTGTACCTCCTGCTCGTCACCCGCATGATGCGCGCCGCCCTCGGCGTGCGCGACGCGTTCGGCAAGGTGCTCGCCTCCGGCCTGGCCTTCACCATGGCGTGGCAGGTGTTCGTGGTGATGGGCGGCGTGACCCTCGTGCTGCCGCTCACCGGCCTCACGACGCCGTTCCTCGCCGCCGGCGGCTCCTCGCTGCTGGCCAACTGGATCATCGTGGGGCTCGTGCTGCGCATCTCGAACGCCGCCCGCCGGCCCGTGGTCGTGGACGGGATGGTCAACGCGTCCGGGCCCGGCGCCGGCCACCTCGACCCCGGCACGGCGCTCCCGGCGGCCGCCGTGCCCCCGGGAGGAGGTGAGGAGCGGTGAACGAGGCGATCCGACGCACGTGGACCGTCATGGCGGCCATGCTCCTCGTGCTCGCGCTGGCTGCGTCCGTCATCCAGGTGCTGGCCGCTGACCAGCTCAAGACGCACGCCCTGAACTCTCGGCAGATGTTCCTGGAGTTCGGCGCCCCGCGCGGGCCGATCCTCGTGGACGGCGAGCCGATCGCCGAGTCCGTCCCCTCCGGCGACGCGTACCACTACCAGCGCGTCTACCACGAGACCGAGCTGTACGCCCCGCTCACGGGCTTCTATTCGCTCACCTACGGCACCGACGGGCTGGAGGCGGCCATGAACGAGCAGCTCTCCGGCACCCCCACGTCCCAGTTCGTGGACCGCGCCATGGAGATCATCACGGGTGCCACGCCCGAGGGCGACCAGGTGGAGCTGACGATCGACCCCGAGCTGCAGCGTCTGGCGTACGACGCGCTCCCGGACGGCGTGCGCGCCTCCGCCGTGGTCACGGACCCGACGACGGGCGAGATCCTGGCCATGGCGTCGAAGCCGGGCTTCGACTCCAACGCGCTCTCCTCACACAGCCCGGCCGAGGCGCAGTCGGCCATGGCCGCGATCGACCAGATCCCCGGCGCCAGCGCATACCGCAACCGCGCCGCGGAGCAGCTCGTGTCCCCCGGCTCCACGTTCAAGCTGATCGACGCGGTGGCCATGCTCGAGTCCGGTGACTACACCCCGGGCGGGACGGTGGACATCCCCGCCGCGTGGACGCTGCCCGGCACGACCACGGAGCTGCCCAACTACGACGGCTCACCGTGCAACACCGTGGGGCGTCAGACCCTCACGTGGGCGCTGGCGCAGTCCTGCAACACGCCGTTCGCCATGGCCGCCGTCGAGCTGGGCCAAGACCGGATCCGGGAGGTCGCCGAGCGGTTCGGCTTCAACGACTCCTTCGACTACCCGTTGCCCGTGACCGGCTCCGTGTTCCCCTCCGACCTGGACGACGCCACGCTGGCGCAGTCCTCGATCGGCCAGCGGGACGTGCAGGCCACCGCGCTGCAGATGGCCATGGTGGCCGCCGGCATCGCGAACGACGGCGTGGTCATGGAGCCGCAGCTGATCAAGGCGGTCCGCCGTTCGGACCTCACCACGGTGCAGGAGTTCAGCCCCCGTGAGCGCGGCCGGGCCACGACCCCCGAGGTGGCCGGGCAGGTCTCGGACATGATGGTCTCGGCGGTGGAGGACGGCATCCTGGGATCCGTGCAGTCGGACACGGTGCGGATCGCGGCGAAGTCGGGCACGGCCGAGGTCGGGGACACGGGCAACGTGCACTCCTGGATCACCGGCTTCGACGCGAGCGAGAACCCCCGGGCGGCCGTGACGATCGTGGTGGAGGACGAGCCGCCGGGGGTTGGACATCAGACAGTCGTCAGTGGCATGAAGGCAATCATGGAAGCGGTGGTCACGGAATGAGGCCGACATCGGGCATCACCCTCGGCGGCAGGTACCAGTTGACCGATCGCATCGCGATCGGCGGCATGGGCGAGGTGTGGAAGGCGCGGGACAAGGTCCTGGGCCGGATCACCGCCGTGAAGATCCTCAAGGAGGAGTACACGGGTGACCCCAACTTCCTGCGCCGCTTCCGGGCGGAGGCCCAGCACACCGCGCTGCTGAACCACCCCGGCGTCGCCAACGTCTACGACTACGGCGAGGAGAAGGGCTCCGCCTACCTCGTCATGGAGCTCGTGCCGGGCCAGCCGCTGTCCTCCATCCTCGAGAAGGAGAAGGTGCTCTCCCCCGAGCGGACCCTGCGGATCATCGCGCAGACGGCGGCCGCGCTCTCGGCGGCCCACGCCCAGGGGCTCGTGCACCGCGACGTCAAGCCCGGCAACCTCATGATCACGCCCACCGGCCGGGTGAAGGTGACGGACTTCGGCATCGCGCGCCTGGCGGACCAGGTCCCCCTCACGGCCACCGGCCAGGTGATGGGCACCGCCCAGTACCTCGCGCCCGAGCAGGCCACGGGGCAGCAGGCCACCGGCTCCTCCGATCTCTACTCGCTGGGCATCATCGGCTACGAGGCCCTCGCCGGGCATCGCCCGTTCACGGGCGAGTCCCAGATCGCGATCGCCCTCGCCCAGGTCAACGACACGCCGCCGCCCCTGCCGGACACCGTCCCGGCCCCGGTGCGCGCCCTGATCATGTGCATGCTCTCGAAGGACCCCCGGGAGCGGCCCTCGGACGCGGCCGCGCTCTCGGACGCCGCCGACGCGCTGCGGCGCAAGGACACCCGCGGCGCCGTGGAGGCCGTGCCCGCCCTGGCCGTCTTCCTCGAGGAGCAGGGCGTGACCGACCCCTCGGGCGCCGAGACCGCTCCCCTGGACTACGACGGCATGCGCACCACCCATCCGCGCGCCGAGGGCACCCGGGCGGACGGCTCCCCCGCCACCGCGGCGCTGCCGGTGACCACGGCCCAGCCCCGCACCGACGACGCCGCCCGCGGCACCGGCGCCGCCGGTGCGGCGGCCGTGGGCGCGGCCGGTGCGTTCGGCGCCGCCGCGAGCGCTCGCACGCGCGACCACGAGATCGCCGCCGTGCGCGACCAGCAGACCCGCCCGGGCGACGTCGTGGACCCGGGCCCGCCCGCCGGGGGAGGATCCGCGCCCGCCCGCCGGCGACGCGCCAACCGCTGGCCGCTGTGGGCGCTGCTCGGGCTCGTGGTGTTCGCCCTGCTGGGGGCGCTGCTGTGGCCGCTGCTCACGGGTGACCGCGGCGTCGGCGGCTCAGCGCCGGCGACCTCGCAGGAGGAGTCGTCCGTGCACGTGGACCCGGAGGCGTACAAGGGTCGCCCCGTGAGCGAGGTGCGCACCGAGCTCGAGGGCCTCGGCCTGGCGGTGCGCGAGGAGGACCGCGACGCGCAGAGCCCGCAGGGCACCGTCGAGGAGATCAACCCGGTGGGGGCGCTGCGGCGCGGTGAGACCGTCACGCTGGCCGTCTCCACCGGGGAGGGCGTCATCCCGGAGGGCCTCGTGGGCCAACCCGTGGAGAGCGCGATCCAGACGCTGCGCGACCGCGGCTTCACCGTGGACCGGGTGGACGACCCGTCCGCCGACGGCGCCGACGGCGAGGTGGTGCGCGTGGTGCCCGGCGAGGGCGAGCGTCACCGCTACGACACGCACGTGCAGCTGATCGTGGCCACCGGCGGGTCCGACGCCGCGCCGACCCGCGAGGCGTCCCAGCCCGCCTCGGAGCCGGAGCCCAGCGCGTCGGAGGAGCCGAGCACCGAGCCGAGCAGCGAGCCGAGCCCGTCGGCCTCGGACGAGCCCCGCCCGTCCCCCACCGCCGAATCCCCGACGGCCACCGCCGACCCGGAGCCCATGCCGGAGCCGTCCGAGGAGCCGACGACGCCCACGGGGGATCCGACGACGGAGTCCTCCGGGGAGTCCACGGCACCGACGGGCGAGCCCACCACCGACCCGTCCGCTGACGCGCGTGGTGCGGAGGCCTCGTCCGCCGACGCCACGCCCTCCGCTTGAGCGGCGGGCGGGACGGGCACGCGGACGTGTCTGTGGATGAGCAGAGGATCCTGAACGGGCGGTACCGGATCGGTGAGCTGATCGGGCGCGGCGGCATGGCGGACGTCTTCCGCGGCGAGGACCTGCGGCTACACCGCCCGGTGGCGGTCAAGCTGATGCGCCGGGACCTGGCGCGCGATCCGCACTTCCAGGCACGCTTCCGCAAGGAGGCACGCTCGGCGGCCTCCCTGAACCACCCCTCGATCGTCTCCGTGTACGACACGGGCGAGGTCTCTCTCGAGGACGGCCTCCATCCGGTGGACTGCCCGTTCCTGGTGATGGAGCTCGTCTCCGGCCGGACGCTGCGGGAGATCCTGCACGCCGAGGGCGCCGTGGGCACGGACCGTGCCGTGGCCTGGACCCGGGGCGTGCTGGAAGCGCTCGAGCACGCGCATGAGGAGGGCATCGTCCACCGCGACGTGAAGCCCGCGAACGTCATGGTCACGGAGACGGGCGCCGTCAAGGTGATGGACTTCGGGATCGCCCATGCGCTGGCCGACACCTCCGCCACCACGTCGCAGACCCAGGCCGTGGTGGGCACGGCCCTCTACCTGGCCCCGGAGCAGGCGACGGGCCGCATCGTGGACGGCCGCGCCGACCTCTACGCGGCCGGCTGCCTGCTGTTCGAGCTGCTCACGGGCCGACCCCCCTTCACGGGTGACACGCCGCTGGCCGTGGCCTATCAACACGTGCGCGAGGAGCCGCCGGCGCCCTCCGACGTCGACCCCGACCTGCCGCCCGCGTTCGACCCCGTGGTGCTGCGCGCCCTGCGCAAGGATCCGGAGGACCGGTTCCCCACGGGCGCCGCGTTCCTCGCGGCCCTCGAGGAGGCCGCCGCGGATCCGCACGCCGGCCCCGGCCGTCACACCCCGCCGCTCGATGCCGTCACTCCCGCCCTCGTCGGCGCGGTGCTGGGCTCTGCGGCCGCGGAGCACGGGGCCGACGACGCCGACGTGCCGACGGCCGCGGTCCCGCTGACCCGGCCGACGCCCTCCATCCCGGCCGAGCCGGACGCCGCACACCCCCAGGCGGCGAACCATGCCGTCGCGGGTGCGGGACTGCCCGGCGCCGCCTCCGCCGCGCAGCTGGCCGCCGCCGCCGCCATGGACGGCCCCCGCCCGGTGACGGCCGGCCAGCCGGTGACGCCCGGTGCGGTCGCGACGCCCCGGCCCGAACCGCCCGGGGACACGCCGGCGTCGGCGACGGCCACACCCCGTCGCGTGCGCCGGCGCCTCCGCCGGCGCACGCTCCTGGCGGCCGGCGCGGTCCTGGTGGCGCTGGTCCTGGTCCTGGCGCCGTGGCTCGCGGCGGCCCTGCGCACCACCGTGGAGGTGCCCACGGTGGTGGGGCTGCAGCAGGATGAGGCGGTCGCGGCGCTCGAGGACGCAGGCCTGGTGGCCGTCGTCTCGTCCGCGTACATGGCCGACGCCCCGGACGGGACCGTCACCCAGAGCGACCCGCCGACGGGCACGGAGGTGCCCCGCGGGGCCGAGGTGCGGATCCGGGTGTCCCGCGGCGAGGAGGGCATCGCGCTGCCCGACTCCCTGCACGGGCTGTCCGAGGACGCGGCCCGCCGCGAGCTGGAACGGTTGGGCCTGCGCGTCTCCTCCGTGCAGTACCAGGACGACGGCCGACTCGAGCGCGGGCTGCTCGCCCGCACCGACCCCGCGATGGGCACCCACGTGCCGCCCGGCTCCTCCGTGGTGCTGCACCTGTCCAGCGGCATGGTCGCCGTGCCGGACGTGGTGGGGATGAGCGCTCCGGACGCGCGGCGTCAGCTGGCGCTGAGCGCCCCCGAGCTGCGCGTGCGGATCCAGGACGAGGACGGCGCGACCACCGACACCGGCACGGTCGTGGCCCAGGATCCGCCCGCCGGCGTCCGCGTGGACAACCGTTCCTCCCTGACCCTGACCGCTTCCTCGTGGATCGCGCCCACGGCCGAGCCCTCCGAGCCGGCCCCGCCATCCAGCGAGGCGCCCGAGCCCACGCCGTCGGCGTCCGCGCCACCGAGCCCCCCGCCGACGGAGAGCCCCGAGCCCTCCGAGAGCGCGGAGCCGTCACCCTCGCCGTCCGCCTCGGCCACGCCCAGCCCCGAGCCGACGACGACCGAGACGCCGTGGCCGACGCAGAGCCCGTCACCGACGTCGGCGGCCCCGTCGGAGCCGACCGGGCAGCCGCCGAGCACGTCGCCCACCGCGACGCCGGTGGACCCGCTGCCGACGCTGACGCCGGACCCCGAGCCCTCGATCGACCCGCCGCCGTCCACCTGAGCGGCCGGGGCGCCGTCCGACCCGCGAACCGGGCCCCGGGACCGGTCAGTCCTGGCGGACGAGGGGCGAGAGCCGGCCACCGCGCTCGGCGGCCCCGGAGAGCCCCACGGACTCGAGCCAGTTGCCGAGCATCCGGTAGCCGCCCTCGGTGAGCACGGACTCGGGGTGGAACTGCACGCCCCACAGGGGCGCGGTGCGGTGGGCCAGTCCCATCACGACGCCGTCCTCGGTCTCGGCGGTGATCTCCAGGACCGCCTCGTCCACGGTGGCCCGCACGGCGGCCAGCGAGTGATAGCGGGTGGCGGTGAACGGCGAGGGGACGCCCTCGAACATGGGGTGCTCGCCGTGGCGGACCAGGGACGTCTTGCCGTGCATGAGGGACTCCGCGTGCGTCACGGTGGCGCCGAACGCCTCCGCGATGGCCTGGTGCCCCAGGCACACCCCGAAGAGCGGGCGGCCGCCGTCGGCGGCGGAGCGGATGAGGTCGAGGGAGACACCGGCGTCGGCGGGCGCGCCCGGCCCGGGCGAGATGAGCACCGCCGTGTGCTCGGCCGCGAGCTCGAGGGCGCGGGCGGGGGTGACCTCGTCGTTGCGGATCACGGTGGTGCGGGCCCCGAGCTGCTCGAGGTAGCCCACCAGGGTGTAGACGAAGCTGTCGTAGTTGTCGACGACGAGGACGGAGACCTCGGGGCTCTGCACGGGGGCACTCTTTCCTCCCCGCCGCGTGGGAGCGGGGTGCATAGACTGGCCGGGCACGTCGCTGACCCCGGTCCTGGGCAGGTCAGCAGGATACCGTCCCCGCCCCGGTCCCCGCCGGTGGGGGCGCCCACCACCCCCCCCCCCCCMCCCS